>NZ_RZTC01000035.1:0-55659 GCF_004023165.1 Mesorhizobium sp. M7A.F.Ca.MR.176.00.0.0
GAAAACTGTTACCTATCTATCCGGTTCAAACTGTTACCCATCTATCGGCTGGACAGCTGGCCGCATCGCTGGCGCCTATTCTGCAACATTGGAGATTGGCGAAACCGTCCATGACGGCGTCTTTCTCCCCGTCACTATACGGGGAGAAATGCCCGGCAGGGCAATGAGGGGCGGCGCTGACCTCGGCGATACCGGACGGACAGCGCGCCACATATCGTGGCGCGCCCTGACCAATTTTACTCCGCCGCCTCATACCCCGCGATGCCCTTGATCTCCAAAAAATCCTCGAGCCCGTATTCGGCATATTCGCGGCCATTGCCGGACTGCTTGTAGCCGCCGAACGGCAGGCCGGCGTCCCACTGGGGATAGTTGATGTAGACATTGCCGGTGCGCATGCGCGCCGCGACTTCGCGCGCCTTCTTCATGTCCTTGGCCTGGATATAGGAAGCGAGGCCATAGACGGTGTCGTTGGCGGTCTCGACCACCTCGTCGACGCTGTCGTAGGGCATGATCGCCAGCACCGGCCCAAAGATCTCCTCGCGCGCGATGCGCATGTCGTGGGTGACGTCGGCGAACACCGTCGGCCTGACATAATAGCCGCGGTTGAGTTCGGCCGGACGGCCGGGGCCGCCGGCGACCAGCGTCGCACCTTCATCGATGCCGGCCTGGATCAGGTCCTGGATCTTGTCGAACTGGATCTGGCTGACGACCGGGCCAAGCTTGGTGCCGGCGGCGTCGGCGGGGCCGACGGTGAACTTTTCCGCAGCCGCCTTGGCATAGCCGGCTGCCTCGTCATGGCGGTCGCGCGGCACGAACATGCGCGTCGGCGCGTTGCAGGACTGGCCGCTGTTGCTGAAGCAGCCGGCGACGCCCTTGCTGACGGCGCTTGCGAGGTCGACATCCCCGAACAGGATGTTGGCCGACTTGCCGCCAAGCTCCTGATGCACGCGCTTGACCGTGTCGGCGGCGGCCTTGGCCACCAGGATGCCGGCACGGGTTGAACCGGTGAACGACATCATGTCGATGTCAGGATGGCTGGACAGCGCCTGGCCGACGCCCGGTCCGTCGCCATTGACGAGGTTGAAGACGCCCTTCGGCACGCCGGCCTCGTCGAGGATTTCGGCGAAGATGATGGCGTCGAGCGGCGCGATCTCGGAGGGCTTCAGCACCATGGTGCAGCCGGCAGCAAGCGCCGGGCCGACCTTGCAGGTGATCTGGTTGAGCGGCCAGTTCCACGGCGTGATCAGCCCGACGACGCCGATCGGCTCCTTGACCACCAGATGGTTGCCCTTGACGTGGCGGAATTCGAAAGTCTTCAGCACGTCGGCCATCTTCTGCAGATGCGCAAAACCGATGCCGACCTGGCTGTCCAACGCCATCTGGCGCGGCGCGCCCATCTCGCGTGACACAGCGACGGCAAGATCGCCACTGCGCTTCTTGTAGACCGCGATGATGCGGTTCAACAGGTCGAGCCGCTCGCCAACCTCGGTGAAACCAAAGCTGTTGAAGGCGCGCCTGGCGGCGGCGACCGCCTTGTCGACATCGGCCTTGGAGCCGAGCGAAATCTGCGCAAAGGCGTCCTCATTCGAGGGATCGATGATATCCAATGTGTTGGGCACAACAGGATCGACCCACGCGCCATCGATATAGAACTGCAGATTGTGTGACATGGTTTTCTCCTTGACCGCATCGTCGCGCCGGGCCGTCATATCTGGCTGGAGATAACGATGCACAAACGCCGCTGTCAAACGCAACCCCCGAAGTGGTTGAGCCAGTGCGGCAGTGATTGAGCCAGAGTGGTTGGGCCAGCAACCGGCTTGGTGAGGATGGACTACAGCAAGGTATGCCCGGCCTCGACCAGAAACCGCCTCGCCGCGGCCTGATCCGTCGATTTCACCAACAGATGGTCGCCATCGAAAGTGGACACCACGAAGATGCCCAACCCGTTTTCCGACAACGGCCTGATGACCGAGAGCACGATACCGGTTTCGTCGAAGGCAAACGGCCCATGAAGCTTGAAGGCCACCCAGTCACCGTCCTGCCTGACACTATCCGGCACACGATCCTGCAGGCAAACGATCGAAAGCTCGTCGTCAGTCCTTGTGATGCTGACGAAGCCTGGCCCGTCCGCCCAACCGGGGATGGTCTCCCACGCCGCCAGCCGGGCAACCGCGTAAAACCCTGGGAGTTGTTTGAGCCTGACGCAGATGGCCATTGTCGAACCCCTCCCTCAGATCGCCGGTGATCCCGCCAGCTTCTTGCTCATGTGGACCGTCATACCGTTCATGAACGGCTCTTCCCGGTCCACGATATAGCCCTGCCTCTTGTACAGCGACACATTCGCCGCGAACGCGCCATTGGTCAGCAGACGAAGCTCGGCACGTCCTGCTTCGATCGCCTTACGCTCGGCAAGCTCCAGCAACAGCCGGCCAATCCCCCTTCCCTGCGCATCCGGTGCGACGCAGACATTCTCGATCCACAGGTGATCCTCGGCCAGCACGGTTTCGATCATCCCGACGATCCGATCATCCTCGACGGCGAGATCGAACGGATGCTCGGCAACGGCCTTGTCGTAGTCGGCGCGCATCGGCAGCGGCTCGCGGCCGATCACCGGCACCCATTTGGCATAGGCGGCGCGAACGATATCCCGGATCGCGGCGGCGTCAGCGGGCTCGGCCGGCCGAAGCCGGATGGAAAAATTGTTGGTCATCAAAGTGCTCCAGACATGAAAACCCCCGCCGGCGGTTTCGCGGGCGGGGCTGGAAACGAACGAACCGGGTCTATCCTGCCGGTCTTTGTCGTCGCGCAATCAGTCTGCCGCTCCGCATTGTGCAGGGGCGACGTCGCTTGGTGGGCGCGAGGAAGAACATGGCGCCAAGCTGGAACAGGAAGCGCGGCGCGTCAAGACACCTACAACGGCTTCAGTATTCCTGCGCCGTCGGCCTGAACAGGATTTCGTTGATGTCGACCTCGTCGGGCTGGCTCATGGCGAACACCACCGTCCTGGCGAAGGAATCGGCGGGGATAGCCACCCGGTCGTAGAGTGCCCGTACGCCCTCGGCGACATCGGGCTCGGTGACGCTGCCGGGCAGCTCGGTCGACACGGCACCGGGCGAGATGATGGTGGTGCGGATGTTATAGGGTTTCACTTCCTGGCGCAGGCCTTCCGAGATGATGCGCACCGCGTGCTTGGTCGCGGCATAGACCGCTCCACCCGGCCCGACCTTGTGGCCGGCGACCGACGATACGTTGATGATGTGGCCGCTCTTCTGCGTCTTCATGTGCGGCAGCGCGGCAGCAATGCCGTAGAGCACGCCCTTGATGTTGACGTCGATCATCCGGTCCCAGTCCTCGACCTTGCCGCGCTCCAGTGGCGAGTGCGGCATCAGGCCGGCATTGTTGATCATGACGTCGACGCGGCCGTGCGTCTTGACCGCATGGTCGACCAGACGCCGGACCTGGCCGACATCGGTGACGTCGGTCTGAAGGATGGCGTCCTCGCCAAGTTAAAGCGCGCCGGCCAGCGCCTGCAACCGGTCAAGGCGGCGCGCCCCCAGGACCAGTTTCGCACCCTCCCTGGCCAGAAGCCGTGCGGCGGCTTCGCCCAGCCCGCTGCTGGCGCCAGTGATGACGACGACTTTGTCCCTGATGTTCTCGGCCATGATTCTTTTCCTTTTCTGATCTTTGGCTTCGCTGCCCCCGGCAGCCTGGGCGGTCGCGTTGGCGGCTCAGCCGGGCAATTCGACCCGACCGAGCCAGCCGGTGACCTCTTCAAGCGTCTGGCGTTCCTGGTCGCACTGCTTGGAAAAACCCTCGATGAGCCGAGCCCCTGGTGCATGATCTGCGAGGACTTTCAGGCTCTGCCCTATTCCGTAGCCGCCATGGGTGATGAACGGCACCAAGGTCTTGCCGGACAGATCGTGTTTCGACAGGAAGGAGCGGATCACCGAAGGCGCGGTCATGCCCCAGATCGGAAATCCGAGGAACACCGTCTCGTAGGATTCGATATCAGGCATCGTGGCGGCCAGCGCCGGTTCGAAACCGGACTCCCGCTGCTGCTCCGCCACCGCAACCTGCTGCTTGTAGTCTTCCGGGTAGGGATCGACGGTCGCGATCTCCAAAATATCCGCTCGCAGAGTCCTGCTGATCTGGCGCGCGATGACCCGCGTGTTGCCGGTGCGGGTGTAGTAGGCCACCAGCACTTTGGCGCCGCCCGTTCGCCGCGCGCTCGACGCACTGGCGGGCCGGCTCGATCCGGGACTCAATCCGGCGCCCAGAGGCAGTGCAAGCATGGTCATCAGCGCACCTCGTCTTGAGACTGGTTGGCTCATCACGCTCTCCCAGGTGGCTAACGATCGATCCTTGCTTCCTGTTGCGGAGAATAGCGCGCTCCCTTCACCGCGATCGCCGAGACCGCATTCTCGATGTTGGCAAGATCGTCCGCCGTCAGCGCGATGGTGGCCGACGCGATGTTCTCTTCGAGGCGATTGAGCTTGGTGGTGCCGGGGATCGGAACGATCCAGGGCTTCTGCGCCAGCAGCCAGGCGAGAGCGACCTGTGCTGATGTCGCCTTCTTCTCGGCAGCGATCACGCCGATCGCGTCGACCAGCGCCTGGTTCGCCTTGCGGGCGTCTTCCGCAAAACGCGGCACGGTGTTGCGGAAGTCGCTGCTGTCGAACGTCGTGCTGGCATCGATGGCGCCGGTGAGGAACCCCTTGCCCAGCGGGCTGAAGGGCACGAAGCCGATCCCCAGTTCTTCAAGCACCGGCAGGATCGCCTCTTCCGGTTCACGCCACCAGAGCGAATATTCGCTCTGGACCGCGGCGACCGGCTGTACCGCATGCGCGCGCCGGATCGTGCGTACGCCCGCCTCGGAGAGACCGAAATGCTTCACCTTGCCTTGGCTAATCAAGTCCTTCACAGCGCCCGCCACCTCTTCGATCGGCACGACCGGATCGACGCGGTGCTGGTATAGGAGGTCTATGTGGCCGGTCCTCAGCCGCCTGAGCGAGGCCTCGACGACGTCACGAATATGCTGCGGCCGGCTGTCCATGCCATCATGTCCGGCTGTCCCGGCGATGTCGATGCCGAATTTGGTGGCGATCACCACCTGGTCACGGATCGGCTGCAGCGCCTCGCCGACGACCTCCTCGTTCGTGAACGGTCCATAGACCTCCGCGGTGTCGAAGAAGGTGATGCCACGGTCGAACGCCGCCCTGATCAGGTGGACTGCATCCGCCGTCTCCATCGGCTGCCCGTATGACTGGCTCATCCCCATGCAGCCGAGCCCGATGGCCGAAACGTCGAGACCGCTGTTTCCAAGTGTGTGCATCTGCATTGTCGTTATCCCTTCTTCTCGGCGTCGGCTTGTTCGAAGACCTTGCGGGCAATGCCGATCGCAGTGCTTGCAACGGGCCATCCGGCGTAGAAGGCGAGATGTGTAATGGTTTCGATGAGTTCGTCGCGGGTGACGCCATTGTCGAGCGCGCGCTTCATGTGAAAAGGCATTTCATTGATCCGGTAGCCCGAAATCAGGCTGGTAACGGTGACAAGGCTGCGGTCCCGCGGCGACAGGCCGGGGCGCTCCCAAACATCGCCGAACAACACCTCGTCGGTGTATCTGCCAAGCGCGGGAGCGATATCGGAGAATGGGCTTTTCAGCCTTGGAACATCTGTCATGGTGGTCTCCTTCGAAGAGTTCGGGCGTTGAACTCGGCGCCACGCGCCGATACTTGGTCAAACCCCGTATTGTTCGTCGCTGACATGCTCCAGCCAGTCGACGACCTTGCCGTCGAGCGCTTCGGCGACAGCGATGTGGCTCATCGCGGTGGTCGGCGCGGCGCCATGCCAATGCTTCTCTCCGGGCGCGAACCAGACGATGTCGCCGGGCAGGATCGGTTCGATCGGGCCGCCCTCGCGCTGCACCAGGCCTGCGCCCGAGAGGACGATCAGCGTCTGGCCAAGCGGATGCCTGTGCCAGGCGGTGCGCGCACCGGGCTCGAAAGTCACGGTGGCGCCGCCGACCCGGGCGGGCTCGCTGCCCTTGAACGGCGCGTCGATGCGCACCGCGCCGGTGAAATAGTCGGCCGATCCCTTGGCCGAGGCTTGAGAGCCGTTTCGCGTGATGTCCATGGTTTGTCCCTTCCTGGCAACAGGCGTGACGCGACCGCCGGTCTTCAGAGGCGGCCGGCAGAGGCGCCCGGTGTGATGACGCCTATCTAGGGTCTGCGATTGGTGCCGATTAGGTGCTATATCCAGCATGATCTTATGAAAGAGGCTCATGAATGCCGCGAGACAATCTGAATGAGCTAACCGCATTCCTCGCCGTCGCGCGCGAGGAAAGCTTCACCAGGGCGGCGGCCAAGCTCGGGGTTTCTCAATCGGCGCTCAGCCATACGGTGCGGGCGCTGGAGGGGCGGCTGGGCGTGCGGCTCCTGACCCGCACCACGCGCAGCGTGTCGCCCACCGAGGCCGGCGAGCGGCTGGCTCGCACCGTGGGGCCGCGGCTCGATGAGATCGAAGCCGAGATCGCGGCACTCAGCGCCTTGCGCGAAAAACCCGCCGGCACCATCCGCATCACCGCCGGTGAGCATGCCGCCGATGCGATCCTGTGGCCTGCCCTGGCGAAATTCCTGCCCGACTATCCCGACATCAAAGTCGAGATCATCGTCGACTACAGCCTGACCGACATCGTTGCCGAGCGCTTCGACGCCGGCGTGCGGCTGGGCGAACAGGTGGCGCGCGACATGATCGCGGTGCGCATCGGCCCCGACATGCGCATGGCGGTGGTCGGATCGCCGGCCTATTTCGCCAAATGGCCGAAACCGCGCACGCCGCAGGATCTGACCACCCACAATTGCATCAATCTGCGGCTGCCCACCTATGGCGGGCTCTACGCCTGGGAGTTCGAGAAGGCCGGGCTCGAGCTGAAGGTGCGGGTCGAAGGCCAGCTTGTGTTCAACACGGCCGCGCTGCGCATGAACGCGGTGCTCGCCGGCCTCGGTCTTGCCTATCTGCCGGAGGAACAGGTGACGGCTCATCTGGCCGACGGCCGGCTGGTGCGGGTGCTCGCCGACTGGTGCGCGCCCTTTCCCGGCTACCACCTCTATTACCCCAGCCGCCGGCAAGCGACGCCGGCCTTCTCGCTGCTGGTCGACGCGCTGCGCTACCGCGGCTAGAACAGGCTCTCCATCTGGACTGTGCCCGCAGTCGTTCTATCTTCCGGATCGAGCAGATCTGACGAAATCCGGAGCTATCGCCGTGACCGTGACCGACCTCTATCGAGGCTACATCGCTTGCCTCAACAATCAGCACTGGCAGAAGCTGCATCGCTTCGTTCATGACGAGGTGCACTACAATGGCGACCGCGTCGGGCTGTCGGGTTACCAAGAAATGCTGGAGCGCGATTTTCGGGAAATCCCGGACCTCTATTTCGACATCCAGCTGCTGATCGCCGAACCGCCGTTCATAGCCAGCCGGCTCCAGTTCAACTGCACGCCGAAGGGAACCTTCTTCGGCCTGCCCATCAACGGCAGGAAGGTGTCCTTCAGCGAGAACGTCTTCTATGAATTCCTCGACGACAGGATCAGGAACGTCTGGTCGGTGATCGACAAGGCGGCCATCGAAGCGCAGCTTTAATTCAGGCCGGCCAGAAGATGACGCCGATCGTTCGTAAAAATCGATCATTATGACGAAAATAATTCGTTGGAAAGATTATTTGAGTAATGGCATTCCTCCGGCACACCCGTCTGGAGCATTGCTTTGTCTTCCGTTTCCCACTTCGCGAACGATATTCCGAAAAGCGCTTTTCCTGCCGATCTGACACGAGGGCGGAAATCCCTCAACTGGAATGGCATCGTCCCCGGCATCGTCCTTGTCACGATGATTACTGCCGTCGCCTTCTCGGCCCGCAATGTTTCGGGCTTCGCGCTGTTCAGCCCGATGATCCTCGCCGTCGTCGCCGGCATGATCTACTCCAACGTGCTGGGCACACCGGTGCACGCCAAGGCCGGCATCGCATTCTCGCAAAAGCGCCTGCTGCGCTTCGCCATCGTTCTGCTCGGCTTCCAGCTGACGCTGGGCCAGGTCGTCTCGATCGGCGCCGGCGGCGTCGGCATTGTCGCCGCCACGCTTGGCGCCACCTTCGTTTTCACCATTACGCTCGGTCGGCTGATCGGCGTCGACGCCAAGCTGGCGCAGCTGATCGCCGCCGGCACCTCGATCTGCGGCGCCTCGGCCATCGTCGCCACCAACATCGTCACCGATGCGCGCGACGAGGACGTCACCTACGCCGTCGCCTCGATCACCTTGTTCGGCACCGTCGCCATGCTCGGCTTCCCGCTCATGGCGCCCATGCTCGGCCTCGACCAGCACGCTTTCGGCCTGTGGGCCGGTGCTTCGATCCATGAAGTGGCGCAAGTCATCGGCGCTGGCTTCCAGAACGGCACCCAGTCCGGCGAGATCGCTACCGTCGCCAAGCTGACCCGCGTCGCCATGCTGGCGCCGATGGTCGTCGCGCTCGGCCTGATGGCGCGCCGCAGGAGCAGCAGCGAGGTGGCGGCGCGGCCGCCCATGCCGTGGTTCGTCGCCGCCTTTGTCGCAATCGTAGCGCTGAACAGCCTCGTCACGGTGCCAGCCGAGGTGAAGTCGGCAATGGCGCTCGCCACCACCATCATGCTGACCATGGGGCTGGCCGCCATGGGCCTGCAGGCCGACATCTCGCAGCTGCGCTCGCGCGGCCTGCTCCCGCTGGCGCTCGCCTTCTCGGCCTTCCTGTTCATCGGCTGCTTCAGCCTGATGCTGGTGAAATTCACCTAGTCTAAACCGGGCCTCAGTCCTCGAACGAACTCGACGCGGCATAGATCGCCGCCAGCGTCTCGATGCCGGCCTGGTCGGCCTTGTCGAAGCGGCCTGGCAGCGGGCTGTCGAGATCGAGCACGCCGAAGACGCCTTCATCGTCCTCGAGCAGCACCACCAGTTCCGAGCGCGAGTCCGCAT
The DNA here is from genome assembly GCF_004023165.1 of Mesorhizobium sp. M7A.F.Ca.MR.176.00.0.0. NCBI lineage: Bacteria > Pseudomonadati > Pseudomonadota > Alphaproteobacteria > Hyphomicrobiales > Phyllobacteriaceae > Mesorhizobium > Mesorhizobium sp. M7A.F.Ca.MR.176.00.0.0. The sequence continues at coordinate 8,998 of NZ_RZTC01000035.1, forward strand.
CGCAGGCGATGTGGCCGGGAAAATCATGCACGTCCTTGATCAGCATCGAGGTGCCGAGTTCGACCGCCGTTCCGCACACGCCCTTGCCGACGGCGATGCGCACGCAGGCCGGCTTGCCCTGGAACGGCCCGAGCACCATTTCCTCGTCCGATTGCAGGAAATAGAACCCGGCCCAGTTGAGGTCCGGCACCATCTGGAAGATGAGTGCTGCGGTGTTGGCGGCGTTGGCGATCGAATCGCGCTCGCCGTCGAGCAGCGCCTTAAGCTGAGTGGCGAGGTCGCGGTAGAACGCGGCCTTGTCTGAGGTGTCGATGGCCTTGGCCGCAAACATGAACGTGTCTCCGTATAGGGGGTGGCGGTTCGTCCGATCGCTTGCCAAAGTCCGGCGAGCTCCGCAACCAGACGGCCGCCTGGACAGTCTAGCGTGGATTGCGTCCCCTCCGAAAGCCGCAAGATAAGGATTGCCTCCCGGCGCTGAGCCGGTCGGCAAGGCAGCTATGCGTAAACTTTGCGATGGATCATCTTGAGAATCATGACGGCCCCGATCGGGGGCCGCCATTCACATCTCAAACAGGTCGAACAAGTCCTGGGTTTTAGTAGCCGCCCATGCCGCCACCGCCGCCACCCGCAGGCGCGGCATCCTTGGCCGGGATGTCGGTGATCATCGCTTCGGCGGTGATCAGGAGGGCTGCGATCGAACCGGCATCCTGCAGTGCGGTACGCACCACTTTCGCCGGATCGACGATGCCTGCCTTGATCATGTCAACATAGACCTCGTTCTGGGCGTCAAAACCCTGATTGTGGTCCTTGCTGTCGGTGAGCTTGCCGACGACGATGGAGCCCTCGACGCCGGAATTCTCGGCGATCTGGCGGATCGGCGCTTCAAGCGCCCGCAGCACGATCGTAATGCCGGCCGTGACATCGGCATTGGCGCCGGTCAGGCCGCCAAGCACCGAGCGGGCACGCAGCAGAGCCACGCCGCCGCCGGGCACGATGCCTTCTTCAACCGCCGCGCGGGTGGCGTTCAGCGCATCGTCGATGCGGTCCTTCTTTTCCTTGACTTCCGACTCGGTGACGCCGCCGACGCGGATGACGGCAACGCCGCCGGAGAGCTTGGCCAGCCGCTCCTGCAGCTTTTCCTTGTCGTAGTCGGAGGTCGTCTCCTCGATCTGGCCCTTGATCTGGGCGACGCGCGCCTGGATGGTCGCCTTGGTGCCGGCCCCGTCGATGATCGTGGTGGTGTCCTTCTCGATCAGCACACGCTTGGCGCGGCCGAGCATCTCGATGGTGACGTTTTCGAGCTTGATGCCGAGGTCTTCCGAGATCATCTGGCCTGATGTCAGCACGGCGATGTCTTCCAGCATTGCCTTGCGGCGATCGCCGAAGCCCGGCGCCTTGACGGCCGCGACCTTGAGGCCGCCGCGCAGCTTGTTGACGACCAGCGTCGCCAGAGCCTCGCCCTCGACGTCCTCGGAGATGATCAGCAGCGGCCTGCCGCTCTGCACCACCGCTTCGAGGATCGGCAGCATCGCCTGCAGATTGCCGAGCTTCTTCTCGTGGATGAGGATGTAGGGCTCTTCCAGCTCGACGCGCATCTTGTCGGCATTGGTGACGAAATAGGGCGAGAGATAGCCGCGGTCGAACTGCATGCCTTCGACGACGTCGAGTTCGGTCTCGGCGGTCTTGGCTTCCTCGACGGTGATGACGCCGTCATTGCCGACCTTGTCCATCGCTTTGGCGATCATCTCGCCGACGCTGGCATCGCCATTGGCGGCGATGGTGCCGACCTGTGCGATCTCGGCCGACGACTTGACCTTCTTGGCGCGCGCCTGGATTTCCTTGACCACGGCGGAAACCGCCTGGTCGATGCCGCGCTTCAAATCCATGGGGTTCATGCCGGCGGCGACCAGCTTGGCGCCTTCGCGCAGGATCGAGGCGGCCAGCACCGTGGCGGTGGTGGTGCCGTCACCGGCGAGGTCGTTGGTCTTCGAGGCCACTTCGCGCACCATCTGGGCGCCCATGTTCTCGAACTTGTCGGCAAGCTCGATTTCCTTGGCGACGGTGACGCCGTCCTTGGTGATGCGCGGCGCGCCATAGGCCTTGTCGATGATGACGTTGCGGCCCTTGGGGCCGAGCGTGACCTTCACCGCATTGGTGAGGATCTCGACGCCGCGCAGCATGCGGTCGCGCGCGTCGGTGGAGAATTTGATTTCCTTGGCAGACATGATTTTTATCCAGTTCGTTCGGAGAAAATGAGGTCAGGCAGCTTTCTTGGCGGCCACGGTCTTGTCGGTTGCGGCCGTCTCGCTCTTGTCGATAACGCCCATGATGTCGGCTTCCTTCATGATCAGAAGGTCCTCGCCGTCGATCTTGACCTCGGTGCCCGACCATTTGCCGAACAGGATGAAGTCGCCGGCCTTGACGTCGAGCGGAACAAGCGTGCCGTTTTCGTCGCGTGCGCCAGGGCCGATGGCGATGACTTCGCCCTCCTGCGGCTTTTCCTTGGCAGTGTCGGGGATGATGATCCCGCCCTTGGATTTGATATCGCCTTCGGCGCGACGAATGACGACGCGGTCGTGGAGTGGCCGAAATTTCATGGGAACTTTCTTTCTGGGGCCGGCACAGGCGGCCACGCCCCTCCTCTATAGACGCGTTGGCACTCGATAGATAGGAGTGCCAAAAATTATTCGCGGGCCAAATTAAATATTCAAAAGTATTATTTCAGCTGGCCGTTTCGTGATATCCGCAGAATGTCAAATAATTCAAAAGATTGAATTTTGCCGATCGAGTGCCTATTTATCGGACAAGTTCACTTTCACGATTTCAGGCACAAGGGAGATTTCTTCGATGGCCGAAGGCAATCAGACGATCATGGAAAAAGCTGAAGCCCGCTTTGTCGACAAGCAGAAGAAGACAGCGGAGAAAAACAAGGCGACCGCCGAATATATGTCCGAGGCAAGAGCCAGGGAGATCAAGACGGCAAGGCTGAGGGAGCTTCGGCTGGCCAAGGAAGAGGCCGATCGTGTCGCCGAGGCCCTCAATCCTACGCCGAAGAAGAAGCGGGCGACCAAGAAAGCCACGGAGGCCAAGACATGAGCCTCACCTTCCCCAACCCCAGCCGCAGCTATGACGAAGCGGGCCAGCGCATTCGTTTCGTCGGCCATGACGGCATGTTCCAGATCTCATTTTCCGTCGCTGCCGACGCCATGGCCAAGATGCGGCCGGGCACTGCTGCCGATGAAGCCGGTTATCTCCAGACATTCGACACCGAGAGCAGCGCCATCCGCGAGGTGGCGTCGAAGGCCTACGACCGCACCCGCAAGAGCATGTATGTGCTGACGGCGGCCGATTTCGGCTGAAATGCCGGCGAGTTGGCGCTGACCGCGATCAGGTCTTGCGCTCGGCCCTTTCGCGGCGTTTGACGTCGCGGACATTCATCTGCACGACCATGTCCTCGGCCTCGCGCGGCCCCATCCCGACCATCACCTTTTGCCGGACAACCGCAGGCTGGCCGGTGAAGACATCGATGATGCTCCAACTCTGGGGAAGCTCCATGCGCACCGTGTAGCGGTTGGCCATGCCGGTCAGCCTTGCATCCTGAAAAACACGGCGCCCAGGATCAGCACCGTCCAGGCGACGACCGACAGTTTCAGCACCATGCCGCCATGCGCAGCCAGAAGCTTCCGCAGGTGCGGCACACCTGCCGGCGAGATTGGTGCCGCCGCCAAGGCGACAGGGGTCTTGAGGCCAAGTTTTCCAAAAACGGGCAGCAGCGACGGTTCACGCACGAAAGGCCTCGAATGTCAGGAAAAAGCGAAGCAACAACGCTCGCCTCCCTTCCATAGCACTCTTTTCGCGAGCGCCTGCATGCCAAATTCAAGACAGGACTGCTTTGACGGCCGGTCCGTACTGCCTTCGCAACACACAATCTATTCGTGGGACCTGACTGCGCTCGGGGCAGATTGGGACGCCAAATTCTGGAGGCCTCGCCTCGGGATCGAACCGAGGCTTCAGAGATTTGCCGTCTCCAGCGTAGCCGCTCCGCCACGAGGCCATGGCTGTCGAAGTAGCGGCCAAATATTTACGGAAAGGTTAATCCCGAGGGGATTGTTCAGAATTTTCGGGATCGAGTTTCAGAGTGTTCGCCAGCCAACCTTGCCGGGCCTAGCTTCCGGCACAGAGTTGCGATCCCTCACGCCCAAGCGGCAGCCCGCCCCGTCTCGACCGAGGGCCTCCAGCACTGCGACTGACGTTCTTCCCCTGAGCTACGCGCTTCCGAGGCTGCTTTATACCCCGGGTTGCATTTCGGAGGAGAGGAGCGGAGGCCAACCAACTTTCCCCTTGAACAGCGATTCGATCTGGCTTAGCTTCATCTGAGAAAAGGTTTTCCCAAGCAATTGTCGTTGGGCTCGGCCACCAGCCGGGCCTCATCCGGCTCGGTAAGAGAAAACCTTTTCCCAACCAAGGATCTCGGCGCGATGCCATCGGACGATCTGCCTGTTCCGGTCTTTTCCAAGCCAGTCACCTTGCGTGACGTGGCCGCCCAGGCCGGAGTCAGTGTCGCCACCGCATCCAAGGCACTCAATGGCCAGGGCCGGATGACAGCCGAGACGCGCGAGCGCATTCGCGAGACCGCCCGGCGGCTTGGCTTCCGGCCCAACAGCCTGGCGCAAAGCCTGCTCCGGCGGCGCAGCTTCACCGTCGGCCTGCTCACCAACGATACCTATGGCCGCTTCTCGCTGCCGCTGATGTCGGGCATTTCGGACGCGCTGGTCGACAATGGCGTCTCGGTGTTCCTGTGCAATGTCGAGGAGGATCCGCGGCTGGGCCAGATGCATGTCGACGCCATGCTCGACAAGCGCGTTGATGGCATCATCGCCACCGGCAAGCGCATCGATCGCCATCTGCCCGTCGACCTCTCCAATCTGCGCGTCCCGGTGATCTATGCCTTCACGCAGCCAGATCCCGACGCCGTCGCCTTCGTCTCGGACGATGTTGGCGGCGCCCGGCTGGCCGTCGAGCATTTCTGCCGGCTGGGCCGCAAGCGCATCGCCCACGTCACCGGGCCGGCGAGCTTTGCCGTGGTGCACGCGCGCGTCCAGGCTTACCGCGACGTGCTCGTCGAAAACGGCCTGACGGTCAGCGAGCCGCTGCTCGGCTCCTGGTCGGAAGCCTGGGGTCACCAGGCGGTTGCGCAACTGTTCGACGGCAAAAGCGAAAGGCCGGACGCGGTCTTCTGCGGCAACGACCAGATCGCGCGCGGCGTCATCGATGCGCTGCGCGAACGCGGCCTCGACGTCCCCAGTGATGTCGGCGTCATCGGTTTCGACAATTGGGAGATCGTGGCCGAGGCGACGCGCCCGCCGCTGACCTCTGTCGACATGAACCTTGTCGCGCTCGGGCGCGAGGCCGGGTTGACCCTGCTTTCGCTGGTCGGCGGCAAGCCCGCCGCGCCGGGCATTCGAAAACTGCCGTGCCGGCTGGTGGTGCGGCAGTCATGCGGCCATCCGCCGGGTGGCTGAAAACGAAGCGCCGCGCAATCGGCGCCAAGCCGCGGACCGCGGCCAACCTTGGAGGAGGAGAACATGAGGAACCTGATTGCCAAACTGACCCTGGCCGCTGCCGTTCTGGGTGGCGGTCTCGGCACTGCCGCCGCCGAGACGGCCAACATCTGGGTGCGCGCCGACGGCTCGAATTTCATGCCGAGGATCGTCGATGCCTACAACAAGGCGCACACCAACCAGGTCAAACTCGACATCATTCCCAATGCCGAGATCATCCCGAAATACGGCGCCGCGGCCGCCGGCGGCACGGCGCCCGACGCGCTGTCGCTCGACTTGATCTACACGCCCTCCTTCGCCGCAGCCGGCCAATTGGAGGACATTACCGACTGGGCAAAGTCCCTGCCCTATTTTGCCAGCCTGTCGCCGGCGCATGTGAAGACCGGCACCTACAAGGATCACATCTATGGCCTGCCCTTCTCCGCCGACGCCTCGGTGCTGATCTGGAACAAGAAGCTGTTCAAGCAGGCCGGCCTCGACCCCGAAAAAGGTCCGGCCAACTGGGCCGAGATCGCGGCCGATGCCGAGAAGGTCAACGCGCTCGGCGGCAACATCAAGGGCTTCTACTTCTCCGGCAATTGCGGCGGCTGCAACATCTTCACCTTCACACCGCTGATCTGGGCGTCTGGCGGCGACATCCTGAGCGAAGACGGCTCGAAGGCGACGCTGGACAGCCCGCAGCTGCGCGGCGCCATTGATCTCTACCGCTCGATGGTCAAGAAGGATCTGGTGCCGGCGGGCGGGCAGACCGATACCGGCGCCAACTTCTTTGCGGCATTTGCCGCCGGCAATATCGGCATCTCGCCGTCCGGCGCCTTCGCCATCGGCGCGCTCAACACCCAGTATCCCGATATCGACTACGGCGTCACCTTCCTGCCGGGCAAGGACAGCGGCTGGTCGTCCTTTGCCGGCGGCGACAATTTCGTCGTCACCAAGGGCACCACGAAACTGCCCGTGGTGAAGGAGTTCCTCGACTTCGCCTATTCGCTCGAAGGCCAGACCATCCTCGCCAAATACGGCAGCCTGCCGGTGCGCGGCGACATCGCCAAGGAAGCGCTGAAGGATCTCGATCCGCGCTACCAGGTCGCCGCCGAGGCCATGACCAAGGGCAAGACGCCCTATTCGGTGGTGTTCAACGACCTGATCAACTCCGCCAACGGGCCGTGGACGCAGATGATCAACGAGGTCTTCTTCGGCGACGATGTCGACGGCGCCATAGCCAACGCACAAGAGACGATGCAGTCGATCATCGACCAGGCGCCGCAGAAATAGCCCAACCTCACCTCCCCCTTGAGGGGAGGTCGGACCGCAGGTCCGGGTGGGGTCGCCACCGCAGTGCTCGACGTTTCTTGATGTCGCGCGCTCCGCAGAGGACCCCACCCCCGGCCCACGGCCGGACCCTCCCCTCAAGGGGGAGGGGGACGCAGCGCCAAGGGAACAGCCATGACCATCACCGCAGCAACCCCTGCCCCGCCCCGCGCCCGCAGGGTCGCCAGCCGCCAACAATGGATCGGCCTGCTCTATGTCGCGCCGGCTGTCGCGCTGGTCGTCGTCTTTTTCCTGATCCCGCTCGGCATGACGGCGTGGATGTCGCTGCACAACTGGCCGCTGATGGGCGAGCACAGCTTTATCGGCCTCGGCAATTACGTCGCCATCCTGCGCGACACCAGGTTCTGGAACGCGCTGCGCTTCACCGCCTTCTACACGGTGATCGTCACCATCGCGATCTTCGTGGTGGCCTTTCCGCTGGCGCTGTTCGTCGAACGGCCGCGGCCGCTGACCAATCTCTACCGCACCATGTTCTTCATGCCGGCGGTTGTCGGTTTCGCCTCGGCCAGCCTGCTCTGGTCGTGGTTGCTGAATGTCGATTCCGGCCTGTTCAGCCCGGCCGCTTACGACCTCGGACTGATCGACAGGAAGTTCAACCTTCTGGCCACCTTCCAGCCGGCCTTCTGGTCGATCATCGCCATGGTCGTCTGGAAGGTCGCCGGTTTCACCATGATCATCCTGATGGCCGGCCTGCAATCGATCCCGCAGGACCTGCAGGAGGCGGCCGTCATCGACGGTGCCGGGCCTTTCGCCAGGTTCAGGGCGATCACCCTGCCGCTGATGCGCCGCACGCTGGCGCTGGCGCTGATCCTGTCGGTCGCCGGCTCGATCCTCGCCTTCGACCAATTCTACATCATCCTGCGCGGCGGCCCGCGCAACCAGACGCTGACGGCGGTCTACTGGATCTTCAACCAGTCCTTCGTGTCGTTCAAGCTCGGCTATGGCGCGGCACTTTCCATGGTGCTGCTGGTCATCCTGGTGGCGCTCAGCCTCGTCCAGCTATGGTTGTTGCGCAAGCCGGAGGGTCTCGACTGATGGCGCAGGCAGCCTCCCGTAGCCGCCGGCTCCTGAGCCGCGTCGCAGAGCATTCTACCGGCATCGTCGCCTCGGTGCTGTTCGCCGCGCCGATTGTTTGGGCGGTGCTGTCGGCGTTCAAGCCGGCGGCCGAAGCACGCCTGCCGCCGCTGCCGCCCTGGCCGACGTCGGGGTTCTCGCTGGAGAACTATGCCACGCTCAACAGCTTCGGCGACGGGCTGTGGGCCTCTGCGCAAAACAGCATCTATGTCTCGCTGATGACGGTCGTGCTGTCGGTCGCCGTCAGCGTGCTGGCCGGCTACGGCTTTTCGCGGTTTCGGTTTCCGTTCAAGGACCTGTTCTTTATCCTCATCCTGTCGACGATCATGATCCCGTTCCAGTCGATCCTGACGCCGATCTTCCTGGTGCTGACCAAGCTTGGCCTGCACAACACCCTGACCGGCCTGGTCGGCGTCTATGTGACGCTGCAACTGCCGTTCTCGATCTTCATGATGCGCAACGCCTTCGACGCCGTGCCGCGCGAAATCGAGGAGGCCGCCCGCATGGACGGTGCCAGCAATCTCACAATGCTTTTGAAGGTGATGCTGCCGCTGGTCTGGCCGGGCGTCGTCACCATCGCCCTGTTTGCCTTCCTCGGCGCCTGGAACGAATTCCTCGCCGCCCTCGTGCTGATGACCGACCAATCCAAGTTCACGCTGCCGGTGATGATGACCGCACTGCAGTCGGGCCGCTTTGGCGCCATCGACTGGGGCGCGGTGCAGGCGGGCGTCACCGTGATGATGGTGCCGTGCCTCATCCTCTTCCTGGCGCTGCAGCGCTTCTACATCCGCGGCCTGATGGCCGGGGCCGTCAAATAGAATGGAGTAAGTTCATGACCGCATCGCCATCCGAAAAAGGAAAACCGAAGCTCGCCTTCCGCCCGCTGCCGGTGCCGCAGGTCGACGTGCACGGCTTCTGGGGCGACCGCGCCGACGCTGTCGCCACACGCACCGCCGACATCCTCTACGAGCGCTGCGTCGAGGCCCGCATGCTGGAGCAGATCGATCCGGACCGCCCCTCGCCCGGCATAGTCATCCCCTTCCACTCGCCCTCCCCCGACGAAGCCGACCGCCAGGGCGCGGAATTCACTGGATCGACGGTGACCACGCAGATGTTCTGGGATTCCGATCTCGGCAAGACGATCGAGACCGCGGCCTATTCGCTTTACCGGCGCAAGAACCCCGAACTGGAGAAGAAGATCGATGCCGTCATCGACATGTATGGCAAGCTGCAGCAGGAGGACGGCTATCTCTCGAGCTGGTATCAGCGCATCCAGCCCGGCAAGCGCTGGACCAATCTGCGCGACTGCCACGAGCTCTATTGCGCCGGCCACCTGATCGAGGGCGCGGTCGCCTATTACCAGGCGACGGGAAAACGCAAGCTGCTCGACATCATGTGCCGCTATGCCGACCATATCGCGTCGGTGCTCGGCCCCGAGCCCGGCAAGAAGAAGGGCTATTGCGGACATGAGGAGATCGAGCTGGCGCTGGTCAAGCTGGCGCGGGTGACAGGCGAGCGGAAATACATGGAGCTGGCCAGATACTTCATCGACCAGCGCGGGCAGCAGCCGCATTATTTCGACGAGGAGGCCCGCGCCCGCGGCGCCGACCCGAAGGCCTATCATTTCAAGACCTATGAATACAGCCAATCGCACATCCCGGTGCGAGAACAGCACAAGGTTGTCGGCCATGCTGTCAGGGCGATGTACCTCTATTCCGGCATGGCCGACATCGCGACCGAATATGGCGATGATACGCTGCGAGCAGCACTCGACCTTCTGTGGGACGATCTCACCACCAAGAGCCTCTACGTCACCGGCGGACTGGGACCGTCGGCGCACAATGAGGGGTTCACCAGCGACTACGACCTGCCCAACGAAAGCGCCTATGCCGAGACCTGCGCCGCGGTCGGCCTGGTGTTCTGGGCCAGCCGCATGCTTGGCATGGGGCCGAACGCCCGCTACGCGGACATGATGGAACGCGCCCTCTACAACGGTTCGATCTCGGGCCTGTCGCTCGACGGCTCGCTGTTTTTCTACGAGAATCCATTGGAAAGCCGGGGCAAGCACAACAGGTGGAAATGGCACCGCTGCCCGTGCTGCCCACCCAATATCGGTCGCATGGTCGCCTCGATCGGCAGCTATTTCTACAGCCTGGCCGACGATGCGTTGGCCATCCACCTCTATGGCGACTCGACCGCCCGTTTCGACATATCGGGCGTCCCGGTCAGCCTGACACAGGCGAGCAGGTATCCCTGGGACGGCGCCGTCGAGATCACGCTTGAACCGCAGGCGCCGGTCGAATTCACCTTGCACTTGCGCATTCCCGCCTGGAGCGCCAGTGCCCAGTTGAAGGTGAACGGCGAGGCCATCAAGCTGGCTGAGATCACCAGCGACGGCTACGCCGCGATCAAGCGGACATGGAAGAAGGGCGATGATGTCCGGCTCGATCTCGAAATGCCGATCGAGCGGCTCTATGCCAACCCGCAGGTGCGCCAGGATGCCGGCCGAGTCGCGCTGTCGCGCGGCCCGCTGATCTATTGCGTCGAGGCATCAGACAATGACAGCCAGCCGCATCGCCTGACGCTGCCGCGGACGGCCACCATCGAAGCGCAGCACCGGCCGGAACTTCTCGGCGGTGTGGTAACGCTGTCGACCGCGGCACTTGCCGATGCCGCCGACGGGTGGCAGGACGGGCTGTACAGGCCCGAGCCGCCGGCCACCGCCGAGACACGCCTGACCGCCATTCCCTATTTCGCCTGGGACAACCGCGAGCCCGGCGAGATGCTGGTATGGCTCAGGGACGGGTGAGTTGTGATGTTAGCCCGATTTCTTCGGCCACCAGTTCCTGCAGCCGCCACAAATTGCGGTCGCGGATGCCGCAGGCTTCGAGGTGGCGGATCGTCTCGAAAAGATATTGCGCGCCCGAGCCCCAATGACCAACGGCTGTCACCAGCGTCGCCGCGATCGCCTGCTTGTCGAGGTTGCCGGCATAACGCGGATTGGCGGGATCGACGACGAAGCCAAGCGCGCGACATGGGCCGCCTTCGGTCCTGACCTGCAGCCAGCGCGGCACGTTGACGGCGGGCAGGATGGTCATTTCGCGGCGCAGGAGCGCTTCGAGGTTAGCCGCCACCGGTTCCGCGATCTCGAACACCATGCCCTGGCACTGGCCGCCGCGATCGAGCGCCATCATCAGGCCGGGCTGCTCGACCGTGCCGCGAAAACGCTGCACCGTGAAGCAGAACGAACGATGCCAACCGCTGGCCACCGCGCGTTCTCCGCCCGTCACCTCGCCGGCGGGCTTCCACAACAGCGAGCCATAGGCAAATAGTTTCAGCGACCCGGCCGGAGCGCCGGCCAGCACCTCGTCGCGGATGCGCGTATAGTCGGCATCGGTCATGTGAACCATGCCCGGCGTCGGCCCGGCATCCTCGACAGCACGCATGGTGCGCGCGACCAACGCCTCGGTCAGCGCCATCGGCGTGTTGCGCGGGACCCTCGATGATGCGGTGGAAATGGCCTTGCTCATCTTCGCGCTCCCAGTCCTACCGCCATGTTGCTGAAGGCTGAAGGATTCTCAAGGGCCGTGCAGCCGAGATAGATCACGAGTGGCCGATGCCGCTCTTGCGTGACGCGTCTTGGAACGATGTTGCCGGCAAACTGTTCTGTTCCTTGCCGGAGGATGCCATGAACGACGCGTCGGCAAAGCCCGTTGGTCCCGTCCTCTCATCGGCGGAGCGCGTCAACACGCTATCCCATTTCCATCGCGCCGAGATCACTCGCATGGCGGGATGGCGCGACCGGCTCGACCTGACGACCAACTGGGCAATCACGGTGGTGGCGGCGCTGCTTTCGGTATCACTCTCGACGGCCAGTGCGCATCACGGCGTGCTGCTGTTCGCCATGCTGCTGATCCTGCTGCTGCTGTGGATCGAGGCGCGCCGCTATCGGTTCTTCGATTTCTATCGGGCGCGCGTACGCCAGTTCGAACGCCACTATTTCGCCCAGATCTTTTCCCCACAGCCCGACTTCGCCTCGGACTGGCTGCTCATCGTCGGCGAAGGCCTGCGCGCGCCGAAATTCCTGCTGTCGCAGCGCGTCGCGCTAGCCCGTCGGCTGCGGCGAAATTACATCTACCTGTTCCTGATCCTGTTGCTGGCCTGGGTGCTCAAGATATCCACACCCAGCCTTCAAACCGTGGGCGTCAGGACCGGCTTTGCCGGCTCGCTTCGCCAAGCCGTGGACAGCGCCGCCCTTGGCCCCGTTCCCGGTGTGGCGATCGTGGTTATCGTGGCCGCATTCTATGTCGGGTTGCTTGCCATCGTCTTTTTCACGGCCGATGACGACGGCGAACTGTCCTTTGGCGAGGTGCATGTTTGACGTTTATGCCCGCAACAAGTCGCTGCAATGCAAACGGCGGCCCGCGCGTTGAAATGGTCGGTCCGCCGAAACGTTTGGGAGAACGGAACTGCGCGCCTAGATGCCGAAGAACTGCTTGCCAACCATGTAGCCCAGCGCCGCTACGACCAGCGGAAACAGTGCCGGCGCGGCTTTGCCTAGAAGGGAGACCTGCAGGTCCTTCGCCGGCGTATGACGTGCATTGCCGAGATTCTTGGTCATTGCTTGCCTCGGGTTCGAAAGACTCATTAGCAAATGCTGATTAACAGCATGGCCGCGTTAACGGCCTGATAGGAAATCAACTCTGATCAGATGCAAATTCGAATGATCGGCACATGGACGGCAAAGACGCGCTGCCCTATTTAGCGGCGTTCGAAGCATTGGCCGGGACGCGCTGCCTGTTCGCGCCAATCGGGAAAACCGCGCCTGAACAACAAGATGGCTCAGGAGCTCAATTTAGCAGATGACGCCAGCTCCAGAGCCGCCTCGCCCGAGCCTGGTGTTGATAAGCGCTGGTCGAACGGCAGGCCCGCGGCGTACACAGGCCGCACGCTGTCAAAAAATTCGCAAACCAATGTCGGACTGGCCAGGCTTCGTCCGTCCTTGGGGTATCGAACAGGCATTCATGAAAGGATCCAGCTATGCCCGGCACCGTACGTTTGCACCGCGTCCTGACGACCAGCCCGGAAAAGGTCTATCGCGCCTTCGTTGAAGCGGACGCGCTGGCCAAGTGGCTTCCGCCAAACGGCTTCACCTGCACGGTCCATAGTTTCGAGGCAAAGGTCGGCGGCACGTTCAAGATGTCGTTCCGCAATTTCACCACCGGCGACAGCCATTCCTTCGGCGGCGAGTACCTCGAACTCGTCCCGGGCGAGCGCCTGCTCTACACCGACAGGTTCGACGATCCCAACCTGCCCGGCGAGATACGGGTCACCGTGACCTTGAAAAAAGTGTCGGTCGGCACCGAAATCGATATCACCCAAGCCGGCATTCCGGACGTCATTCCGGTCGAGGCCTGCTATCTCGGCTGGCAGGAGTCGCTCAGAAACCTGGCAAAGCTCGTCGAACCCGAAATCAATCAATAGGCTGGGGCCGGAAGAACGGGTCGTTTCTGGCCTGCCGAAGCGTGAGACTTGGACTGTGGCGGGAACTGCCCTTTGTCGCTAGCAATTCATCATCGACATCCCCTGTGACTGGACGTGTCAATGAAGAATGCAGCGGAGGCTGAAAAAGCATGACTCTGACCAACCGAGACATCATCGAGTTGACCGCGTGGCGACGCCAGCTGCACCAGGCCCCGGAAATCTCGAATGAAGAGGAAAAGACGGCAAAGGAGGTTGTCGCCTTCCTCGCCGATACGGGGCCGGACAAGGTGCTGACACAACTCGGCGGGCACGGCGTCGCGGCCATATATGACAGCGGCAAAGCGGGGCCGACGGTGCTGTTCCGTTCGGAACTCGATGCCTTGCCTATCGAAGAACTTTCAGGCGTACCGCATTCGTCGCGCGTGCCGGGCAAGTCGCATATGTGCGGCCATGACGGACACACCGCGATCCTGGCATCCCTCGGCCGTCAGTTGGGGCGCGAAAGGCCTGCAAGCGGCCGCGTCGTGCTGATGTTCCAGCCGGCGGAGGAAACCGGCAATGGCGCGGCAGGCGTCGTCGCCGATCCGCGCTTCGGCGAGATTGCTCCGGATTTCGCTTTCTCATTGCACAACCTGCCCGGCGTGCCATTTGGCGAGGTGCGGCTCAAAGCCGGCGTGGTCAACTGTGCTTCACGCGGCATGCGCATCGTGCTGGAGGGCAAGACCGCCCATTCGTCCATGCCGGAGACCGGCATTTCGCCGATGCTGGCGGTCAGTGAGCTGATGCCGGCGCTGCCGGCGCTCGGGCGCGGGACCTTCGCCGATGACGACTTCTCCATGCTGACGGTCACCCATGCCGCGATGGGCGAAGCCGTGTTCGGCATCTCGCCGGCTCACGCCGAGGTGTGGGCCACGCTGCGCACCCGGCGTGACGAGCGCATGGCGAACCTTTGCGCTGCTGCCGAAGCACTGGTCGCCAGGATCGCGGGCGAGCATCGCCTTTCCGCCCGCTGGGACTATCACGAGATCTTCGTCGCCAGCGTCAACGCGCCGGACGCGGTGGAGCATCTGCGGCGCGCGCTCGATGAAGAGGGCGTCGCGCACGGCGAAGAAGCCCTGCCGATGCGCGCCTCGGAAGATTTCGGCCTGTTCGGCCGTAGTGCCAAATCGGCGATGTTCTTCCTCGGTGCAGGCGAGCGGCATCCTGCCTTGCACAATCCCGACTATGACTTTCCCGACGACCTGATCCCGATCGGGTCGAGGATCTTCATGCGCACGGCACGCAATCTCCTGGGTTGACCTCCGCCAATTCCAACGCCGAAAGGAACACGCAATGCCAAAGATGCCAAAGAACACGATTTGCCTCTGGTTCGACAAGGACGCCGAGGCTGCGGCGCGCTTCTACGCGGAGACCTTTCCCGACACCATGGTGGGCGCCGTTCACCGTGCGCCGAGCGACTTTCCGTCCGGCAAGAAAGGCGACGTGTTGACGGTCGAATTTACCGTTGCCGGCATTCCCTGCATCGGATTGAACGGCGGCTCCACATTCAAGCAGAGCGAGGCCTTCTCGTTCCAGATCGCCACCGACGATCAGCAGGAAACCGACCGCTACTGGAATGCCATCGTCGGCAATGGCGGCCAGGAGAGCGCGTGCGGCTGGTGCAAGGACAAATGGGGCGTGTCCTGGCAAATCACGCCGCGCACGTTGACCGAGGCCATGGCGGCCGGCGGCGAGGAAGCCAAACGCGCCTTTGATGCAATGATGGAGATGACGAAGATCGACGTCGCGGCGATCGATGCAGCCCGGCGCGGCTGACCTCGATCGCAGCTGAGTTGCTATCGGACCTTGATGACGACCTTGCCCTTGGCGCGTCCTGTTTCGACATAGGCCAGCGCCTCGTTGGTCGCCTCGAAGGGAAAGACCCGATCGACGACCGGGCGGATCGCGCCGGCTTCGATGAGCGATGCGATCTTGCTCAACTGCTCGCCCTGCGCCCACATGAAGAGAAACGAGAACGTCACGCCACGGCGCTTGGCTCTCGCTCGAATACCGCGGCTCAGCAGGCGAAGCACCAGCTTCAGCACCATGTTCAGTCCTTTTTCCCTGGCGAAGTCGGGATCCGGTGGGCCGGAGATGGAGATGAGCTTGCCCCCCGGTTTCAAAACATTCAGTGACTTTCCAAGTGTCTTTGTGTCCTGGCTGTTCAAGACGACGTCGTAGCCCGACAGCACTTTTTCGAAATCGTCTTTCCTGTAGTCGACGACGACATCGGCGCCGAGCCCCTTGACCAGGCCGGCACTCGCCGCGCTGGCGGTGGTCGCAACGGTCGCGCCGAGATGCTTTGCCAGTTGGATGGCGAATGTCCCCACGCCGCCGGATCCGGCTTGAATGAAGACCTTCTGTCCCCTCTTCAGGTTGGCCCTTTCGATGAGCGCCTGCCAGGCGGTCAGGCCGACCAGCGGGATCGAGGCCGCCTCCTCCATGCTGAGGTTCCCGGGCTTCAGGGCCACGTCGGCTTCATCCATGGCTATGAACTCGGCGAACGTCCCGATCCGGCCATCGCGCGGCCGCGCATAGACGTCGTCGCCGAGTTTGAACTTGCGGACTTTCGATCCCACGCGGACAACCCTCCCGGCCACGTCGTGACCCAGGATGAACGGCCGGCGATAGGGCAGGATCAGCTTGAACTCTCCGGTTTTGACCTTGGAATCGAGCAGGTTCACCGCCGCGGCGTGGACCTCGACCAGCACATCACTGTCCCCGAGTTTCGGCTCCGGCATTTCGGCCAGCCGCAGCGTGCCGTTCTTGCTGTATTTGTCGACGACGAATGCCTTCATGGCAGTGACTTTCTGAGAGATTGTTGATGTTCGGGACGAAAGCCGCCCGGTGAGAGGTGTCAGGCCTCGAGAAAGGCCAATGCTTTCGGAACGAAATTCGCGTGGTTCTGGAACACCCCGCCATGGCCGGCATCCGCATAGATCACCAATTGCGCCCCCGGAATGCGGCGGGCGAGATCGTGGGTATTGACGCTCGGCACCATCCTGTCGTGATCGCCATTTGCGATCAGCGCAGGGACGCGGATGGCGCTCAAATCTTGCGGCGCCTGTAGTCCATAAGCCTTCACCGCCCGGAGTTGCGCGCCGAACGCGCTAAGCGATATCGGCCTGTCGCGGTCGGCCTTGCGCTCTGTCAGCCGCTGCAGGAACGCCTTCGCGGCGCGGCGCCCGTTCACCGTTCTGGTGAAAAACAGATAGTATTTCGGATCCCGAAAAGTCAGCGCACCCTTGATCATGTCCACGATCGTCAGTGGCGTCATCTTGTCGATGCCTTGGCCGCCGGCCGGCCCGGTGCCGGCCAGGATGAGCTTGCGCACAAGCCTGGGCTCGGTCAGCACGATCTCCTGCGCCACGAAGCCGCCGAGTGAGAAACCGAAGAGATCGACTTGATCGAACCCCAGCGCCCGGACAAAGGCGACCGCATCCCGTGCCATCTCGGCGATGCGTGACGGCGTTTTGCCGCCTGAAGCACCAACGCCCCTGTTGTCGAAGGCAATCACCCACCGGGTCGCGGCGAGGCCATCGACGATGCGTGGATCGAAATTGTCCAGTTGAGCGCCGAGATGGTTCAGCAGGATTACCGGCACGCCCGTCCTTGGTCCGAGCTGCCGATAGACGAATGCCGTGCCGCCGACATCGGCGGAGTGCGTTGGCGTGTCCTGGAACGATGCCCGTAAGTGGGGCGACCGCTTGAACCCATGTGTCATGCTTGGCACCTCCGCCTTGCGGGGGCTGGCCAATCGTGTTGTCGTTGCCAGTCGCATGTGCGTAAAATCCTCTGCTCGCTGTTGTTCAAACCGGCAGGCGGAACTGTTTGCGCAGGCTCTTGTCGAATATCCCCGCGGGAGCAAAGCGACGCAGCAGGCTGACTTGGTGCGCTGCCCTGCCGGCGGTGTAGCGCCGTTGCGGACGGGCATCGGTCGCTGCTTTGACGACCACCTGCGCCACCACCTCCGGCCGATCGGCTACGGGCATCACATCGCGAAGCAGCGCTTCCAGCGTAGCTCGAGCCTGATCGTATTCCTGCAACGACGAATCCGGTTGGATCCCGTTCTGGTCGAAGACAGTGCGAACGAATGCCGGCTCGATGACCGAGACGCGGATATTGAAGGCACGAACCTCGTGGTCGAGCGATTCCGAATAGCCCTCGAGCGCGTGCTTGACCGCCGAATAATGCGCTGAATACGGCGCCGGCACCAGTCCCAGCACAGAGCCGATATTGACGATGCGCCCCTCGCCACGCCGCCGCATCGACGGCAGCACCGCATTGGTCATGCGGATGACGCCGAACAGATTGACGTCGAACAAGGCCTGCACCTGTGCAATCGAGAATTCCTCGGCGCCTCCAAGCTGGCCGACGCCGGCATTGTTGACCAAGAGGTCGATCCGGCCGGTCTGCGACAGCACCGTCGAAACGAGTGCGGCAACGGCCTCACCGTCGGTCACGTCGCAAACCAGCATGGTCACCCCGTCCGGGCCGTTGTCGGCCTTGCGCCGGCTGGTTCCGAAGACTGTGAACCCCGCCTTTGCCAGAGCCTCGGCACTGGCGCGGCCAATGCCCGAAGAGGCTCCCGTCACAACAGCGGTTTTTTCGGAATTCGCATTCATTTGGTGCTCCAAAATCATGAGGGCTAGCTTTTTTGCGCCCGTTGAATTACAGTCGTAATATCAGATTACACTCATAATGCAATAGCAGAAAGGAATAGCAGCCATGCGCTACGAAAAGGGCCGGAAGGACGCCTCGCGCGGACGGATCCTGGAGGTCGCTGCGGAACGCTTTCGCGGCGACGGCATCGCCGCGTCCGGACTGGCGACCATCATGAGCGACGCCGGGCTGACGAACGGCGCCTTCTATCCGCACTTTCAATCCAAGGCGCAGCTTGTCCGCGAAAGCGTGGCGGCGGCGATGGAGCTTCAGGCGCAGCAACTGGCGGAAGCATTGGCTTCGGGCGTGGAGATGGCCATCGGCACGTATCTGTCGGCCGAGCACCGGGACAATCCCGGAAAGGGCTGCGCGTCAGCCGCGCTGCTGCCGGAGCTCGCCCGTCAGCCGCCTGAGACGCGTGAAGCCTATACAAACCACCTGCTGGCTTTGGTGCGCCAGTTGGCGCAAGCGCTACCGCAGGCCAAGGATCCGGAGGGCGTGGCGCTGGCTGTCTTCGCAACGCTCCTCGGCACGCTGCAAATGGCCCGCGCCGTGGGCGGAACGGAATTGTCCGATCGCATCCTCTCGGTGGGGAAAGATGCGGCGAAGACGCTGATCGAGCAGCGTTAGCGCTCCAGGAAGCTGACAGTGAGGAACATGCCGGGCGCTGACGATAGCCGATCCGTCAGATCTTCCGGCTGGCCAGCAGCCTTGTCAGCCAGTCCGGATTCATTTCCGGAACAGAGGACAAAAGCCGTTCGGTATAGGCCGCGTGCGGTGGCGTGAGAACTTCGCTCTTCAATCCCTGCTCGACGACTTTGCCGCGGTGCATGACGACGATTTCGTCGGCTATCGCGCGCACGGTAGCAATGTCATGGGTAATGAAGATGTAGCTCATTCCGAGTTCACGTTGGAGACGTATGAGAAGCTTGAGAATTTCCTCTTGGACGATCTGGTCGAGCGCGGACGTGATCTCGTCGCAGATGATAAGCTCCGGATCGGCAGCCAACGCCCGGGCAATGCAGACGCGCTGTTTTTGGCCACCCGACAGCTCGCCAGGCAGGCGTTCCAGAAAATCCTCGCTCATCTCGACCATGTGCATAAGTTCGCCGATCCGGCGATCCCTCCGCGCGCCCTTAAGGCCGAGGTAGAATTCGAGCGGCCGAGCTATGACTTCTTCGACCGTTTGGCGCGGATTCAGGGCGTTGTCGGGCATTTGATAAATCATCTGGATGCGGCGCAGGACCTCCTTCGGCCGCGTCTTCAGGCCCGTGGAAAGAAGCTGGCCGGCAAAAGAAATCGAACCTGAAATTGGCGGCAAAAGGCCGGTGACGACTCGAGCGAGCGTCGATTTCCCCGAACCGGATTCGCCGACCACAGCCACGGTTCTTCCGCGCGGAACCTTGATGGAGACATCCTGGAGCACCTTGACCTTTCCTGCATAGGCCGCGGTAACGTTGTCTATCGTCAGCAGATAGTCATCGGCTGGAACTTCGGGCTTGGCGAGCTTGCGTACGGCCCAGAGCGTTTTTGTATATTCCTGGCTGGGCGAGGCCAGCATCTGGCGTGTATCAGCCTCCTCCACGGTACGTCCGTGGCGCAGAACCATGATACGATCCGCCATTTGCGCCACCACCGCCAGGTCATGCGTCACGTAGATTGCAGCGGTGCTGAATTCCTCCACGATGTTGCGAATGGAAGCTAGAACTTCAACCTGCGTGGTCACGTCGAGCGCCGTTGTTGGCTCGTCGAATATTATGAGGTCCGGACGACAAGCCATTGCCATCGCTGTCATTGCCCGTTGCAACTGCCCGCCGGAGACCTGATGAGGATAACGAAAGCCTATGGTTTCCGGTTCTGGGAGCTGAAGGCGTCGATAAAGATCGACGGCGCTCCGGTTCGCCTCTTCCCGGCCGGCAATTCCATGCGCCACCGCGGTTTCGACGGTTTGTTCTAAGAGCCGATGTGCCGGATTGAAAGAGGCAGCCGCGCTTTGCGCGACATAGGCAATGCGGGAGCCCCTGAGGCGACGGCGCCCTTTTTCATTGACTGCCAGAAGATCAATCCCGTCGAACAGGACCGAGCCTTGCATGATCCGGCAGCCCGGCTTGGCATAACCCATTGCGGCAAGGCCAATGGTGGACTTGCCGGCGCCTGACTCTCCGATCAGCCCAAGAACCTGGCCCCGCTTCAGCGTCAGATCGACCCCGTGGACAATGGGATGCCACCGCTCATCCGAGAACCCCTCCACATGCAGATTGCGGATTTGAAGCAGATCCTTTCCTTTTTCGCGTGGGCCTGGGCCGCTACTTTTCATCCCGCAACCCGCTTGTTGCTTGCAGGAACCAGTCCACCACGAAATTCACGGACACGGTAAGGAGAGCAATCGCGCCGGCCGGAAGTAGCGGGGTGACATCGCCGTAGGTGATTAGGGTCGCGTTCTCGCGCACCATTGATCCCCAATCGGCCGTCGGCGGCTGAATACCGACGCCGAGAAACGACAGCGCCGCGACTGTCAGGAACACGAAGCAGAATCGCAAGCCGAACTCGGCGACCAGTGGCGGCATGACATTGGGAAGGATTTCCCTGGCGATGATCCATTTCGGTCCCTCGCCGCGTAATCGTGCCACCTCGACATATTCCATCACCGCCACGTTAAGCCCGACGGCGCGAGAAAGCCGAAAGACCCGGGTGGAATCCAGAAGCGCAATGATGACAATCAGGCTCGTGATCGACGAGCCGAAGATCGTCAGCAGCACCAGCGCGAAGATCAGACTCGGGATTGACATCAGCACGTCCACCGCACGCGACAAGATCTGGTCGAGCCACCCCCTGTACAATGCGGCAAGAAGGCCGAGCGAGACGCCGACCGCGAAGGACAGCAACGTGGTCGCGACCGCGATAGCGATGGTGTTGCGCGCACCGTAGATCAAGCGGGTGAGCATGTCGCGGCCGAGCTGATCGGTTCCCAATTTGAACTCCTGGCTCCACGGCGCGAAGGCTTCGCTGAAAACCTGCGTCTCGCCATATGGGGCTATCCAGTGCGCGAAGACCGCAACAAAGACGTAGCCGAGGATCACGACGATGCCGAACCATGCGCTGAACGGTGCCTTCTTCAGCGCAGTTTTCGCCCGGGTGGCACGCGAGCGCCTCAGCCTTTGAACCGCCGCGACAGATTCGGATCTGGTCATCGCGGGTGCAAGAGCCTGGGATTGGTGGCGATGGAAATAATGTCGGCTAGCAGGTTGAGAAGGATGTAAGTCGCGGCGAAAATCAGGGCGCAGGCCTGGACAACCGGAACATCCCTGGATTTCACCGCGTCAACCATCAGCTGGCCGATGCCGGGGTAGACGAAAACGACCTCGACCACGACCACTCCGACGATGAGATACGCCAGGTTGAACGCCACCACAGTGACGATCGGAGCCCAGGCATTGGGCAGGGCATGCCTCAGCACGATCACCATCGGGGACATTCCCTTGAGGCGCGCCATATCGATGTAGGGGCTTGCCAGCATGTTGATGATGGCCGCTCGGGTCATGCGCATCATGTGGGCCACGATTACGAGCGTAAGCGTGATTGCCGGCAGGGCGACTTTCCAGAGATGCTCCCAAAATGGCGTCTGACCGTTCACATTCGACAATGTCGGAAATTTGGGAACCGCATTGAGCATCCAGTTCAGCAAGACAGTGAGCCAATGAGGCAGCGTTTGAGCGAAATCGGATCCGATGAACGTGTCGCGCGAGATCACCAGGTAGGCGAGCATATAGGCGACGAAAAATTCCGGGAATGAAATGGTTGTCAGTGTCGCGACATTCACCAGCCGGTCGAACCAGCCGTTGCGGTACAGCGCAGCCAGAATGCCAAGCCCCAAGGCCAGAGGAACAGCTATCAGCGCAGTCACCGCTGCAAGGAACATCGTGTTGTAGAGGCGTGGTGCGATGATCTCGGCCACGGTACGCCGATATCCGGTGCGGCTCGCAAACGAAGAGCCGAAATCGCCATGGAGCATCTGGGCGACCCAAACGAAGTAGCGCTCGACAGGCGGGCGATCGATGCCGATTTCCCGCTGGAACGCGGCGACCGTTTCGGGCGTCGCCGATTGCCCGAGCGTGGCCTTGGCGAAGTCGCCTGGAAGCATCGCGATCGCAGAGAAGATAATGATGGACACGATGAACAAAGTGACCAGGCCGAGGCCAAGGCGCTGCAGGACCGTTCTTGCGACGGGGTTCATGTGCGTGGCGTTTCCCTTTGGGCGGCAGCCCTGCACTCGGAGCCAGCTGGCCGGAGCCTCAAAACCATCGCGGCTCCGGCCCGCCATCTCATGCCGTGGCGATCCACCAGCGTTCGGCCATTTTCAGTCCATCGTTCTCCCAGTTGGGCGCCACATCACCGTGTGCGAGCTTTTTGGATTGGGCGCTGACGAAATTGTTGAAGACCAGCACGATGCTGCCGCCGTCATCGTGGGTTAACTGCTGCATCTCGGCATACATCGCCGCTCGCTTGGCCTCGTCCGTCTCGGCGCGCGCCTGGACAAGTAGTTCGTTGAAATGGGGATTTTTCCAGAAGGATTCATTCCAACTGGAGTCGGCGGCGAAGGCTTGCGTGAACATCCAGTCGGCCGTCGCCCGACCGCTCCAATAGGAAGCGCACCAGGGTTTCTTCAGCCAGACATTGTCCCAATAAGCGTCCTCGGCCTCACGCACGACATTGACGTCGATGCCGCATTGGGCTGCCGTTTCGCGAATGAGCGAAGCCGCGTCCACGGCGCCGGCAAAAGCGGCATCGGCGACCGAGAGGTCCACCTTCAGGTTCTCCATTCCGGCCTTTTTCAGGTAGTGCTTGGCTTTTTCCGGATCGAAGCTGTGTTGCGGTTGCGGATCCTTGGCGAATTTGATGGCCGGCGCGATCGGGTTGTCGTTGGCCACAGTGGCGTGGCCAAGAAAGATCTTGTCGACGATTTCTTGGCGATTGATCGCCCATTTCAATGCCATTCGCACGTCTGGATTATCAAATGGCGCCATCGTGACATTCATCGGCAAGGTATAGTGCCCATAACCAGTGACTTCGACGATCTCCACCTTGGGATTGCGTTTCAACATGCCGAGGGTCTTCAGGTCGGCGCGGCCGATATAGTCCACCTCCCCCGTCGACAGCGCCGCCATGCGAGCGGCAAGATCCGTGATGGCGATGAACTCCACCTCATCGAGATAGGGCTTGCCGTTCTTGAAGTAGTTTGGATTGCGCTTGAGCTTGGCCGAAACGCCGGGCTGGAAATTCTCGACGACGAAAGCACCGGTGCGAACGCCTGAAGCCCAATCCGCCTTGCCATCCTTGGCCGGCATGATGACCAGATGGTAGTCACTCATAATGTAAGGGAAATCGGCGTTGCCGCTCTTGAGCGTGAAAACCACCGTTTCCGGGCCATCCGCCTTGATGTCGGCGACGGAGTCCAACAGCGATTTCGCCGCCGATTTGGTGTCCTTGCCCATGTGATATTGCAAGGAGGTCACGACGTCATCCGCCGTCACGGTCTTGCCGTTGTGAAAGGTTGCGCCTTTGCGCAGCTTGAAGGCCCAGGTTTTGGCCCCATCCGAAGTTTCAAAGCTCTCGGCGAGGTCCGGTTGGACATTGCCTTTGGCGTCGACCTCAGTGAGGCTGTTGGACAGCGAGCCCGAAAATGCGGTTTGTGTGAACGTGTCGGGGTAGCCGGCCGGATCGATCGAATCCGTCGTCGCGCCATGAGCCATGCCGAGCTTGGCGAAGCCGCCCTGCATCGGTTCGGCCCGCGCCGTGCTCACGAACAGCCGGTCGGCGGCGGCAACGGTCAGGCCCGCGGCCAGCCCAAGATGAATGAAATCGCGACGGGAAACCTTGCCGCCTCCGATCAGGCTTTGCGCGATACCAAGCTTGTATTCAGATTCTGACATTTGACTCTCCCATTGCGGAGTTCTCCGCGTTATTTCTCGTCAAGCACCGGCGAACAAATCTGCTTATCGGCTCCCGCCACCTTTCCTTCGAATTTTTCCAATCCCAATCGGCTTGCGCCAATCAGGCCGTCACGTAGATGCCACCGGCTTCGACGGTGACTGGAAATGTGCGCGCGCGAACGGACGGATCGACCAAGGCCGCGCCTGACTTGATGTCGAACTCCCAGCCGTGCCAGGCGCATCGAACGATCTCGTTTTCGCGATGATAGATGAATTGCGCCTGTTCAACGGGCGCGGTTGTGCCGCATTGCGGCCCCTCGCAAAGCGGAGCGCCACGGTGCGGACAGACATTCAGCAGCGCGTGGAATGAATCTCCGATGCGGAAAATCCCGACCGAAAGGCTGCGGATCTTGGCGATGAACGGAGACCCTGTTTCGATCTCGTCGACGCGGCAGATATATGTCTTCTCGGGCATCGTATGCTTCCTCAGGCGGCATTCGCGGCTTGCGCGCGGGGGATGCGTTTGTAGACTTCCAGCGCGTTCAGTCCCATGATCTTGCTCCTCCAGGCAGGAGGGATTTGCAGCGTGTTGGCATCGTCGTAATCCCAGTGCGGATAGTCCGATGCAAACATCAGCGTGTTTTCTCCGTCCATCGCTTCGAGCGTGGACCAGAGATGTTGGATGTTTGCAGGCTGCTCCAGCGGCTGCGTGGAAAAGCGGATGTTGCGCCGGCAATATTCAGACGGCAGCATCTTCAGCCATGGCGTCTCCTTGCGCAGCGCTTTGTAGTCGGCGTCCAGGCGCCAAAGGACCGACGGAACCCAGGCGACGCCGCATTCGATGATCACGAAGTAGAGGTCCGGCCATTTCTCGAAGACGCCATGGGCGATCATGCTTGCCACGTGCGACATCGCCGACATGTGCAGAATGGCATGCGTTTCCCAGAAGAATGTTGTCGGGGCGGGAGCAATGGCAGTTGAATTCACGCCGCCATGCCCGCCCAGATGAATGGCGAATGGCAACCCCACTTCCGCGCAGGCTTCGTAGATCGGGTGGTAAAACGGGTCGCCATACGGCTTGACGGACCCCTGGGAGGCGAGAACCTGGACCATGCGCGGATGACTGCCAAGACGGCGAATCTCGGCGGCAGCGAGCTTCGGATCCTGTGGCGCGATGATGATCGAGCCCATGAAACGATCGTCTTTCGGCAACCACTGATCGATCTGATAATCGTTGTACGCGCTGACCAGAGCGCTGGCATAGTAAGGGTTAGCCAGGGTCGACGCCTCGATAGGCTCATCGCCGGTCAGGATCGCCACGTCGACTTTGTATTTGTCGAGGTGCTTCTCTTTCATGATGAGATAGTTGTCGGCTTCCGTTTTCGGACGGATGTCCTTGCGGGAGAAGTCCTGCGGGTGGAACCAGGGCCGATGGCCATGCGGAAAGGCGCCAACGGGACCTGTTTTCTCGCCCTCGATGAACATGTCTTTCCACAAGCCGGAGAGATAGGGCTCCAACACGGTGGCGCTTGACCAGTAATTATGACAGTCGCAGTCGACTATGAACACTTCTTCCGCTCCGTATCCGTATCTCGTCCCGGCGGCGCTGCCGGCCGTTGATCTGCTGCAGCTTCCGCCTTGAGTATTGTTTGATCAAGCTTATGATACGTGGAATATGATCGAGTTTTTCGATTGGAGATTTCATGCAACTTGATCACATCGAGACCTTTCTCGACATCATCGAATCGAGAAACTTCAATCGCACCGCGGATCGGCTAGGATTGACCCAGTCGACGATCAGCACCCGCATCAAGAACCTCGAGAGCGCAATCGGGTCCGAACTGTTCCAGCGCGGACGCGCCGGGGCGGAGCCGACCGCCGCAGGGCGCCGGTTCGAAGCTTATGCAAGATCCTTGCTGTCCACATGGTCGCAGGCTCGCCACGATGTCCGGGCGTTCAATCGTTTCGAAGGCACCTTGCGCGTCGCCGCGCAGGTCGGGATGACCCGCTCGGTTTTGCCGGGTTGGGTGGAGACGCTGTGTCAGGCTCTTCCCAAATCGTCGATCCATGTCGAGTCGGATTATTCAAACCAGATGGTCAGCGACCTGAGCATGGGAAATCTCGATATCGCAGTGCTTTATGCCCCGCGATACCTACCCGAAATCTCCTATGAGCATTTGATGGTTGAGGAATATGTGATGGTTTCCACGGTGGCCAGAACCCTCTCCGAGGTCGATCCCGAAACCTACATTCGTCCGGGCTATACGGTCCTGCTGGAGAAGGCCCATGCCGAATTGCTCGGCGAGTTGGCGATCTGTCGCCTTTCCATGGGATCGGAAACCTTGGCGGAGATGATGCTACGGCGCACGGGCGGCACCTGCTATATGAGAAGTGACGATGCGCGCAGGTTCGCCCTCGAACGCCCATCGTTCATCGTCGAAGGCGCTCCGACGCTGCATCAGCCGGTCCATACGGCCATCCTGGCGCGCCGCAAACACGAACCGATCATCCGCAAGGGAATCCGCGCCCTTCACGTTGCCGTGATGTCACTGGATATGTAATCGAAATAATCGATCATAACTCGGGAGGGATGCTTCTGTTGCGGGGGGCCTGGAACTGGCATCTTGGGTTCGACTTCGAACCGAGATGAATGATGAACGCACACGTTTCCTTGGGGGCCCCCGACCTCCTGCCGATGAGGCATCATCGGCAATGGGCACAAACCACATCGCAGCTTGTACTCTGCCGTCGTGTAATCGAGGAAACGCCCGATGTGAAAACTTTCGTTTTCACATCCCCGACGGATCGGATGTTCTGCTTCAGCGCGGGCCAGTATGTACTCGTGCACCTCAAGATCGAGGGTGCCGCGGTGACGCGCTCCTACTCTGTTTCGTCACCACCGACGCGACCGCTCGACCTGCAGATCACGGTGAAGCGAACACCGGGCGGCCTGGTTTCGAATTGGCTCCACGACAATTTGGGGGCGGGCGACGAGATCGAGATCGAAGGGCCGCTCGGCTCATTCAATCTCGATGACCTACCCTATGAAAAGCCGCTCTTCCTTTCGGGCGGCAGCGGGATAACGCCGGTGATGTCCATGCTGCGTGCGCTTACCGACCGCGCGGCCGACCAGGATATCTCATTCGTTCATAGTGCCAGAACGCCTGGTGATATAGTCTTTCGACGGGAATTGGACGCACTTGCCTCTCGCTTTCCCAACGTAAAAGTAACGTGCGTTTGTAGCCAGGAAGATCCCACCTGGAGGGGGCCGACTGGCAGAATAGACAGTCAGATGCTGCTGACCCTCGTTCCCGATCTCCACAACCGCACTATTTTTGCCTGTGGCCCTGAAGCGTACATGAAAGCCGCACGTGCCTGCCTGGATGCGATTGGCGTGGCTCCGTCACGGTACCACCAGGAGAGCTTCGGCGGCGGCAGCAGCCCCCAGTTGGAACCGGCCCCGACAATACCATCTTCGGTCCGTTTCGTCCGCTCCGGGATCGTGCATAACTGCTTGCCCGGAGAGACGCTGCTGGAGGCGGCGCGCCAATGTGGCGTCTACGTCCCAACCGCCTGCCAGCAGGGAGTTTGCGGCACATGCCGCATCGCCAAGCTGTCCGGCGAAGTCGCCATGGAGGATCTCGGCGGGCTGGCCCCTGAAGAGAAGTCGGCCGGCTATGTCCTGGCATGCTGCAGCCACCCTAAGGGCGCGGTTTCGCTCGATCTTTAACCCCGGGTGCTTGGTTCAGCATTGAAGCCGGCGCAGTAAGTGTGTTGAACTGCCGGTGAAGGCGTTGCGGGCGTAGCGGACTGATGCGCATCGACCTCAGCCGATATTGCTCAGAAGTCGAGAGCAACCATCATGCCACGGACTTCGGCCATTTCCAGCAGCAGGTCCTGCAGTCTGTCGTCCAGCGCGGCACCGGTCAGCGCCAGAAGCTCGGTAATGCTCTCTCTCATCGATATGACGGCGGCGCCTGTCTTCTCGGCGAGCAGCCGTCCGATGGCAGCCCGGATCAGCTCGTCCTGATCAGACATGCTTCACCTCCCGACGCACTGCAACCTCTCCTTGCTTTCCATGCCTCACCGCCGCTTTCGACAACGTGCGTGATTTTCCCATACGGTATGTTTTTTGATGCGATCGCGGGCGGCTTTGCTCACGCCAGCAGATCGTCTTTATCGACCTGGCAGTCGTTCAAAGCCGCCAATGAAGGCAGCAGCGAAAAATGGCCGGGTTGGACCGTTTCAACCGCTGCAAGCAGCTCCTGCGGCACTTCCTGCCGATAAAGCCCGGTGCATACGCCCCCTTCGACCCTTGCCGGCAATTCCGTGATTGCGTCGAAAATCGGAAATGTACCCGTTGGTTCTTCCAGGTTCTCGAAACGCCCCACCCGAAACCTCCTCTTGCGCAAAAGTAGCGACTAACGCCGCTATCCCCAAGTGGTTCCCTAGGCCGGCACATTTTTTCGCGCCTTGGTTGTAGCGCATGCCGGTAGGACAGTCATGCCCCCAGGGTGCATCGTCAAAATCGGTACGCACCACTTTTAAATCTTGACGCGTGTCAATTTTTTATAAAACATGCGCAAACGCCGGATTGGCATCGGCCGGCGCTCTGGGAGGAGCAATGCCTGACATCGAAAAGTGCCCAAACCTCGGCTGCAGTCCGCACATTCCAAAGCGGGCAGCAATCTGTTGGCGGGACCATCGCGCCAGGCGCCGGGGTCGCTTGCGCGCCGTCTAACATTGCAGTCACCGGACAGCGACATTGATGCAGCCCATAAAACAATCAGGAGGAGGAAAAACCATGCGTATGTTCAATTGCCTGAAGCTTGGCACGAACCTGCTTGGCGCAGGCATGCTTGCAGCCATCGTCGCAGCGCCCGCCCATGCCGAGGATACGGCGAAAGTCGCGGCCATCGTCAAAGGCCTCGACAATCCGTTCTTCCAGACCATGCAGAAGGGCATCGAGGAACAGGCCAAGGCAAACGGCGTGAATGTCAGCGTCCAGGCCGCCGCCAATATGGGTGACGCCACCGGCCAGGCCGACCGCCTGACCGCCATGGCCATGCAGGATTTCGATTGCTACCTGGTCAACCCGATCAGCGTCTCCAATCTCGTCCAGGCGCTGGTGCCGGTCGCCCAGAAGAAGAAGCCGATCGTCAACATCGACTCGACCATAGACCCCGAACAGGCCAAGGCCGCCGGCTTTGCCGTCTCGACCTATATCGGCACCGACAATGTCGCCGCCGGCGCGCTGGCCGGCGAAGAGATGCTGAAGCTGGTGCCGAAGGGCTCCAAGGTCGCGCTGGTCGCCGGCATCATCGGCGATGTCGGCTCCAACGCCCGCATCAAGGGCTTCAAGCAGGCGGTGGAAGGCAAACTCGACATCGTGGTGATGGTCAGCGCCGACTGGGATCGCGAAAAGGCGCTGACCGCCGCCACCGATATTCTCGCCGCGCACCCGGATCTCGCCGGCTTCTTCGCCGCCAACGACATCATGGCGCTCGGCGTCGAGCGCGCCGTGCGGACCTCGGGCAAGGACGTCAAGGTGATCGGCCTCGACGGCATCGTCGACGCGCTCAAGTCGATTGCGGCAGGCGAACTCACCGCCACCGTCGCCCAATATCCCTATGTTGTCGGCGCCATGGGCCTCGAGGCCTGTGCAGTGGCCGCCAAGGGCAAGGAACTGCCGGCCAACGTGCCGGCGCCGGTGCTGTTGATCAACAAGGACAATGCCGAAGCCTCGCTGAAGAACTTCCCGCGGCCCGGCGGCGACTATCCCGATCCCTTCCGCGAGATGCTGAAGTGAGCACACCAGCAGACAACGCACCCGCCGCCCATTCGGCGGGTGCTGAGGAGAGCCGTCCCTCCCTGGCGGCTCTCCTCCTCGATCCGTCCTTCTGGGCCGACTGGGCATCCGTCGTCGGCCTGGTCGGCCTCGTCATCGTCTTCGGCATCGCCCAGCCGGTCTTTCTCAGCGTCGCCAATCTGCAGGCGCTGCTGTTGGCGGCGGCGATCCTGGTGGTGCTGTCGATCGGCCAGACCTTCGTCATCGCCACCTCGGGCATCGACCTGTCGCTGGCGGCAGCCGTCATGCTCGGCGCCATCATCCTCGGCCTCGTCAACGCCGCCGGCTACGGCATCTTCGTCGCCTGCGGGCTCGCGGTTCTCGCCACCAGCGCCGTCGGTTTCCTCAACGGGCTGATCATCACCGCAGGCAAGATCCCCGACTTCGTGGTGACGCTCGGCACGCTGTCAGGCATCACCGGCCTTGGCCTCATCCTGTCGGGCGGCGAACCGACCATGGTCGGCTCGACCTTCCTGCTCAGGCTCGCTTCCGGCTCGCTCGGACCGTTCGGTTATCCGGTCTGGGTAGCAATCGCAGCCGTCATCGTCGCGCATATCGCACTCTACCACACACGCTTCGGCGTGCATCTGCTGGCGACCGGCGGCCAGACCGAAAGTGCCGGCGCGCTGGGCATCCGCACCAACCGGGTCAAGATCGCCGCCTATACAATCTCGGGCTTCTGCGCCGGCATCGCGGCCATTCTTCTGGTCGCCCGCATCGGCTCGGCCGAACCGCAGATCAACACCAGCCTGCTCTTGAACTCGGTGGCGGCGGTGGTGCTGGGCGGCGTCAGCCTGTTCGGCGGCCGCGCCAGCATTCTGGGACCGGCGATCGGCGCGCTGATGCTCACAGCACTCGTCAACGGCCTGACCTTGCTCAACGTCTCGGCCTGCTACCAACCGCTTGCCGTGGGCGCCATCGTGGTGCTGGCGGCCCTGATCATGCGGTATCAGAAATGAGCGCGCCCCATCACATCCCCGCCGCTGAGGCGATCATCGCCTGCGAAGGGCTGAGCAAGCATTTCGGCGGCATCCGCGCCTTCACCGACGTCGCCTTCCAGGCCCGTCGCGGCGAGGTCACCGCCGTCATCGGCGACAATGGCGCCGGCAAGTCGACGCTGATCCGCAGCCTGGTCGGCGTGCATCAGCCGGACACCGGCAATTTGTTCTTCGACGGCCGGGCGCGGCCCTTCGCCAACCCCGACGAGGCACGCAAGGCCGGCATCGAGACCGTGCACCAGAACCTGGCGCTGATCGACGAATTGACGGTCGCGCAGAACCTGTTCCTCAACCGCGAGATCGTGCGCCGCATCGGGCCGTTCGCTTTCCTCGATCGCAAGGCGATGAAGCGCGAGGCCCGTTCCATGCTGTCGCGGCTGTCGATCAACGTGCCGTCGATCAACCAGCGTGTGCGGCGCTTGTCGGGCGGCCAGCGGCAGGCGATCTCGATCTGCCGCGCTGTCGGCTCCGGCGCCAAGCTGGTGGTGATGGACGAACCGACGGCAGCACTCGGCGTGCAGGAGACCGCCAATGTCGAGGCTCTGATCCGGCGTCTGCGCGAGCAGTCGGTCTCAGTCATCCTGGTCAGCCACAATTTCGATCAGGTCCGCCGCCTGTCCGACCAGATCTGGGTGATGCGGGCGGGAAAGATGGCGGCGACCGTGCGCGCTTCCGAAACGTCCGGAAACGAGCTCGTCGCGCTGGTAACCGGCGCGGCATAGTCCTGCAGCATCAGACTTGAAATCAAAGGGAGTTCGCCTGTGGCACCAATTCGTGTCGGACTGATAGGTCTTGGAGAGGTCGCGCAGTCGATCCATCTGCCTGTGCTGGGCGATCAGCGCGACCGCTGGGTGATCGCGGGCGTGTACGACGTGTCGCCCAGCCTGGTGTCACTCGTCACCTCTGAATTTACGACGGCAAAGGCCTTCGACACGGCCGAGGCGCTGATTAGTTCGCCCGACATCGACGCGGTGTTCGTGCTGTCGTCCGACGACACCCACAGCCGCTTCGTGCGGGCGGCGATTGCAGCCAACAAACATATCCTGCTGGAAAAGCCCGCCTGCCTGACGGTGCGCGAAATCGACGATCTGCTGGCGCTGATGCCGGGCTACGACAAGACCCTGTTCGTCGGCTATATGCGCCGCTACGCGCCGGCCTATCTGGCGGCCAGGGACGAACTGCCGGCATACGCCGACATCACCCATGTCCGAATCTTCGACATGATCTCGGAAGGCCGGCACTTTCTCAAGAAGAGCCAGAACGTCCTCTATCCCAACGATATAGACCCTACCCTGCTGGCGCGTGGCGCAAGCGAACGCGACGCACTGATCCGCGAAGTCGTCGGCGCCGATGCGCCGGCCGACCTGGTGCGCGCCTATCGCGGCCTGACGGCGCTTTCCTCGCACCACATTTCAGCGATGCGCGGGCTGATCGGCGAGCCGGCGCGCGTGCTGGCCGCGCACCGCACCAATGGCGGCGCCAACACATCAGTCAGCTTCGACTA
Organism: Mesorhizobium sp. M7A.F.Ca.MR.176.00.0.0; assembly: GCF_004023165.1. NCBI lineage: Bacteria > Pseudomonadati > Pseudomonadota > Alphaproteobacteria > Hyphomicrobiales > Phyllobacteriaceae > Mesorhizobium > Mesorhizobium sp. M7A.F.Ca.MR.176.00.0.0. The sequence continues at coordinate 41,427 of NZ_RZTC01000035.1, forward strand.
CGGCCATTTCGCTTGTCTCTACGACGCGGTGGTCGACGATCTCGGCCTGTTCGACGCCATGATCGAGGTGCGCTCGAACACCAGGCGTGTGCGCATTCTCTACGACACGCCCTACATCCGCAGCCTGCCGACGCGGCTGGAGGTCACCGATGCCGGCCCGCTCGGCCCGGTGACGAAAACCTTCGGGCCTCTCTACGGCGATGCTTTCTCGAATGAACTCGAGATTTTCCACCGCCACATCACCGAAGGCACAAAGCCTCCGACCGACCTCGCCGATTCACGCCGCGACCTGGCGCTGATGGCCGAGATCATCGAGCGGATGAAAGAAAGTGGCGGGCGCTGAGGCGCCGCCTGCCGCCTACTTCCCACAGTGATGGTCGTTGATCTTGTTCACCGCATTCGCGTCGGGTCCGACGCGATGATAGGAGCACGCGCCGGCGGCCGTCGTCACCAACTGCTGATCGTAGTAGCGCGGGCCGCCGAACAGGATGTCGATGAGATCGCCTTCGGCGGGAACGTAGCGTTCGGATTGGACCCGGCGGTCGTGGTGCCGGTCGCCAGCGAAAGCCGGGGCGCAAGCGCTTGAGCCCATGGCGACAGCGAGAGCTAGGATCGCAACGCATTTGGTGGTCATGCCAATACCCTCCTGGCCATTCCGGAATCACACCATACATCCAAAACCGCCAGCCGGACAAAAGTTCCGGAGCAGACCGCGATAGGCTCTTGCCGAAGGCAGCTGCCTCGCTCATCCATGGTGCGTAGAAATGTGGAACCTGTGATGACCGATGCCAGCCTTCATCTCGTCGAAGCGACGATCGACCAACTGCGCCGCGCGCTTGATGACGGCACCGTCACCAGCGTCGAACTGGTCGGGGCTTATCTCAGGCGCATCGGGCATTTCGACCGCCACGGCATCAGCCTCAATGCCGTCCCAGTGCTCAATCCTGATATGTTCGAGGAGGCGGCAGCCTCCGACCGGCGCCGCCGCAACGGCGCCGTGCTCGGACCGCTCGACGGCATCCCCTACACCGCCAAGGACAGCTACAAGGTATCAGGCCTGACGGTCGCCGCTGGTTCGCCCGCCTTCGAGCATCTCATCGCCAATGAGGACGCCTTCACCATCGCCCGGCTGCGCGCCGGCGGCGCCGTGCTGATCGGGCTGACCAACATGCCGCCAATGGCCAATGGCGGTATGCAGCGCGGCGTCTACGGTCGCGCCGAGAGCCCCTACAATGGCGACTATCTGACCGCCGCCTTCGCATCGGGCTCATCCAATGGCTCCGGCACGGCGACAGCAGCCAGCTTCTGCGCCTTCGGGCTTGGCGAGGAGACCTGGTCGTCCGGCCGCGCGCCGGCCACCAACAATGCGCTGGTCGCCTACACGCCGTCGCGCGGCGTCATTTCGGTGCGCGGCAACTGGCCCCTGGTGCCGACCATGGATGTCGTGGTGCCGCACGCGCGGACAATGCCCGACATGCTCGAATTGCTTGACATCATCGTCGCCGACGATCCCGAGACGCGAGGCGATTTCTGGCGCGCGCAGCCCTGGGTCAAGCTGCCGAAAAGCTCCGATATGCGGCCGCCCCGCTATACCGATCTCGCACTGGCGGGATCGTTGAAAGGCAAGCGCCTGGGCGTGCCCAGAATGTATATCGGCCGCGACAGCGAGGCCGATGCGCCGATCGAAACCCGCGCCTCGGTGCTTGCCCTGTGGGAGCGGGCCGCGGCCGATCTCACGCGGCTTGGCGCCGAGGTGGTCGAGGTCGATTTTCCCGTCGTTTCCAACTATGAGCGCGACCGCCCGGGTGCTCGCACCATGGTCGAGCGCGGGCTGATGCCCCAGGAGTTCGCCGAGCGCGAACTCTGGGATCTCTGCATCTGGGGCTGGGACGACTTTTTGCGCGCCAATGTCGACCCGGCCTTGCCCGATCTCGTTTCGGTCGACGGCCCAAAGATCTTCCCGCAGCCGCCCGGCACGCTGCCCGATCGCTATGAAGGCGGCTTCGACCTGAGGGAATATGTCGAGCGGGCATGGTCCGGCGTCACGCCCTTCGTGGACATTCCAACGCTGGAAGAGGGACTGAAGGGACTGGAAGCGACAAGGCGGATCGATTTCGAGGACTGGCTGGACGCGCAAGGCATCGACGCCGTGGTGCTGCCTGCCGCCGCCGATGTCGGGCCGGCCGATGCCGATATTGATGAGATGTCCGCCGACCTTGCCTGGCGCAATGGCACCTGGGTCGCCAACGGCAATCTGGTCTGGCGCCATTTCGGCATCCCCACCGTCACCGTGCCGATGGGAACCATGGCCGATATCGGCATGCCGGTCGGCCTCACCTTTGCCGGCAAGGCCTATGACGATGAGAGACTGCTGCGCATGGCCGGCGACTTCGAACGCTCCACGCAGCGCCGCACCCGCCCGCCGCGCACGCCGGAACTTGACGACGATGTGTTTTCAGGCCGTCCTGCCCGAGCCGGCGACAGCAAGGTGCCAGCGTTCGCGATCACGCTTGCCGCCGAGACGCGGCCTTCCGGCGATCAGGACGAGATCGTCATCACGCTCGAACTGCCCGGCGAGGCCGCCGAAACGGCCAACATCCAGGTGCATGTCAACGGAGAGGTCGTCGTGCTGCAGCGAAGCGGTGCGCGCCTCAGCGGGCATGCCCTCATTCCGGCCGCCGAGCATCAGCGCTTCCACAGCGTCTGGCGTGGCTCCTACGGTTCGATCGTGACGGCGGTGGTGCGGCTGGAGGATGGGCGCACCGCTGGCGCCTTTGCGGTCACCGGCGGGATAAAATGAGTGCTGGGCACTAGGAGGGCAGAGAGGCCAGCCATTCTTCCCAAAATTCCTGCTGAATGTGGACGAAAACCGGAACCACGTCGACGCCATCGTCAAATATGTCGACCAGATCCGTCTCTTGGGGAAATCGCCCCATCGTCACCTTGCAGGCCATCAATCCGCGACTCTTCTCCATCACGGTATTTTCGGGATAAACATTGGCACTCGCCCCGTAGCAGAAGGGCAGCAAACCATCGGCTTCGAGCCCCTGACGGATCTGGAACAGAGCTTCGAAAAAATCTTCCTCTTCGGCCCTGATCACCTTGTCCCGGTAGCCGCATGTCAGGCTGCAGACGGCGCCCTCTACATGCAGCGTAAACACGGCTTCCTCGTCTCCGCCCGTGCCCCCTCCGACCAAGAATACTGTCCGCTGATGATCCATTCCACCCCCCTTTGCTGTTCACCGGATGGTAGTTCGACAGCGGCCGACTTTCTAGCCATTGCAGGAATTCAGACCTCGCTGCCTCCGCGGTTCGCCGCTCGCCTTTCGCAATTGGTGACTGACAGAGGCTACCCCCGCGCCGCCCAAAGCAAACCCCGCTCCACCATCAGCGCCATTTCCGGCACCGCGAACTCATCCGCAGTGTGACCAAGGGAACTGTAGAAAACCTTCCCCGCCCCATAGCGCCGTTTCCAGACGACCGGCATGACGACGCCGCCTATCCCAGGAAAATGCGCGTCGGTGAAGGTGGTGGTCGCCAGCACTTCGTTGCTCGGGTCGACATGCATGTAATACTGCTCCGACCGGTAGGCGAAATCGCTGATGCCCAATGTGATCGGCTCGTCCGGCCTGGTGATCGCGACAGTATAGTCGATGATATTGCCGGGGTGCGCCACCCATTGGCCGCCGGTCATGAACTGATAGTCGGGCTCGTTGCGAAAACTGTCGCCCATAGTGCCGTGGAAACCGCCGAGCCCGCTTCCCCCGCGAACGGCAAGCGTCAGGTTCTGCAACTCGGCCTTTTCGATCGTCGACATCGTGATGACGGGCACGATGAGATCGAAGGAAGCAAGCTCCGGATCGGCGAAAATCGCGGTGCCTTGGCCGAGCGTGACGTCGAAGCCGTTTCGCTCAAGCAAGGTGCGAACGATATTCGCGCTCTGCTCCGGCGTGTGGCCCTCCCAGCCGCCCCAGGCGATCAAGGCCTTCTTTGGCATTGTGTACCTCCCTGGAACTCCGCCCTGATCGATCCGGCGTCAGCGCCAGCCAAGCGCCGGCGCGACATGGGTCAGGATCGCCTCGATGACATGCGCATTGTAGTCGACGCCAAGTTGGTTCGGAACGGTGAGCAGCAGCGTGTCGGCCTCGGCGATCGCCTCGTCCTGCGCCAATTCCTTGATCAGCACATCCGGCTCGGCCGCGTAGCTGCGCCCGAAGATCGCCTTGGTGTTCTCCTCGATGAAGCCGATCTGGTCGCGGCTCTCATTGCCGTGGCCGAAATAGGCACGGTCGCGATCGTCGACCAGCGCAAAGATGCTGCGGCTGACCGAGACGCGCGGCTCGCGACTGTGACCGGCCGCTTTCCAGGCCTCGCGATAGATGCGGATCTGCTCGGCCTGCTGGATATGGAACGGCTTGCCGCTCTCGTCGAATTTGAGCGTCGAACTCTGCAGGTTCATGCCGAGCTTGGCCGCCCATTCCGACGTGGCGTTGGTGGCCGCACCCCACCAGATCCGCTCGCGCAAACCCTCCGAATGCGGCTCGAGGCGTAAGAGGCCGGGCGGATTGGGGAACATCGGCCGCGGATTGGGTTGGGCGAACCCCTCGCCCCGCAGCGTCTCGAGGAAGACCTCGGCGTGATGCCGCGCCATGTCGGCGTCGCTCTGGCCTTCCGGCGGCGCGTAGCCGAAATGGCGCCAGCCATCGATCACCTGCTCGGGCGAGCCACGGCTGATGCCAAGCTGCAGGCGGCCGCCGGCGATGATGTCGGCAGCGCCCGCATCCTCGGCCATGTAGAGCGGGTTCTCGTAGCGCATGTCGATGACGGCGGTGCCGATCTCGATGCGGCTGGTCTTGGCGCCGACGGCTGCCAGCAACGGGAACGGCGACGCGAGCTGGCGGGCGAAATGATGCACGCGGAAATAGGCGCCATCCGCCCCCAGTTGCTCGGCGGCGATCGCCAGCTCGATGGATTGCAAAAGCGCGTCCGAAGCCGAGCGCACTTGCGATTGCGACGAGGGCGTCCAGTGCCCGAATGACAGGAAACCGATTTTCTTCATAGCCATGCGATATAAGGATGCGCGTCAGGCTTCAATGCAAAAGAGATTTTTCGACACGCCCGATCAAGGCTCATGCATCGCTATTCTCGAAGGCGCCGATGCCTTGTGCGATCAGATTGGTTGCCATCACCAGCGAGACGATTGCCGCGGAATTGAAGACGACGACCCACCATTTGCCGCCGGTCAGGAAACCATAGCCGTCGGCGACGGCCAGCCCCCAATCGGCCGATGGCGGCTGGATGCCGAGGCCGAGAAAGCTCAGCGTCGCGATCGAGAAGAACGCGTAGCCCAGCCTTGTGACGAGCTCGATGAGGATCGTTTCCCTGATGTTGGGCAGGATCTCCAGGAACATGATGGCGAGCGGACCTTCGCCGCCGAGCCGCGCGGCGCTGACATAGTCGCGCTCCTTCTGCTCGCGCACGGCGGCGCGGACGGTGCGCGCCACTAGCGGCGCGTAGGCGATGCCGATCACCAGGATGACCGTTAGATTGGACGGGCCGATGGCCACCAGCGTCATGGTGACGAGAACGATGAACGGAAACGCCATCAGCGTATCGAGCAGCCGCGCGCCGATGGCATCGGTGAGGCCGTCGAAATAGCCGAGCACCAGACCGATGATGCTGCCGGCGGCGACACCGGCCAGCGTCGCCAGCGGCGCAACCAGCAGGATGTCGCGCGATCCGACGACTATGCGGGACAGCACGTCGCGGCCGAGCTGATCGGTCCCGAACCAGTGCAGCGCGTCGGGCGGCGTCAGCATCGCCAGGAAATCCTCGGCATAGGGATCGTAGGGAACGAAGAGGTTGCCTGCTATGGCGCACACGACCCAGAACAGAAGCAGCAGCGATCCGACCACGACCGACGGCGGCAATCCGGCGAAAGCACTGCGGATCCGGCGCACTGCCGGAAAGCCGGCCACGGAGCGCGGTGGTGCGGGAAACTCCGCCAGATCTGTCATGGCGAGGTCCGGCGGCGTTGCCGCGGATCGAGCAGCGCCAGTACGAGGTCGCCGGCCGCCGCCGACAGCACGAAGATTGCCGCCATCACCAGCACGCCGGCCTCGAGCATCGGGAAATCGCGTGCCTTGGCCGCATTCAGAACCAGATTGCCAAGCCCCTGGATGCCGAACAGCGCCTCGATCACCACCAGCCCGCCAAGCATGTATCCGGTCTGCGTCGCCAGCACCGCGATGGTCGGCGTCAGCGCATTGCGCAGCACGTGCCGAAAGATGATCTCGCGCCGCTCGAGCCCTTTCAGGACGGCGGTGCGCGTATAATCGGCGGCCATTGCCTCGATCACCCCTGCCCGCGTCATCCGGGCGATGTAGCCGGCAAGGTTCAGCACCAGCGGCAGCGCCGGCAGGATCAGATAATAGCCATGCGTCCAGAAGCCCGCGCCATCGGGCGCAACACCGGAGATCGGGAACCAGTTCAGCCACAGGCCGAAAACGATGAGCAGCATCAGGCCAGAAACGAAATCAGGCACAATGCCGAAGGAGACGCCTGCCATCACGATCAGCCGGTCGATCAAGCGGCCCGCATTGAGACCGGCAACGACGCCGGCACCAACGCCCAGCGGAATGAGAAAAATCAGAATAATGCCGGCAAGGGCCGCGGAGCGCTTGAGGCTTTCCAGCACGAAGGGCGCCACCGGCCCGCGCATCGACAGCGAAGTGCCGAAGTCACCGGTGACGGCCTTGCTGAACCAGAGCCAGTACTGGACGAGAACCGGCTGATCGGCGCCCAGCCGCTTGTTCAGTTCCGCCACCGCCTGCGCATCGGCAAAAGGCCCGAGCATCACACGGCCGACATCGCCGGGCAGGACCTGCCCGGCGAAGAACACCAGGATGCTGACCAGCCACAGCGTGAGGACAAGTGTGCCCAGACGCGCTGACAGAATGCGACCGGTCAGCATGTCGCGATCATGCCTGGACGAAGGAAACGCGGTCGAGCAGCAGATGCGAGATCGCGGTGAAGCGCACGCCCTCGACCTTCGAGCTGACGATCCGGCTGTATTGCGAGAAGTAGCTGATGATCGCCGGCGTCTCGTCAAGCAGCAAGGTCTGGATCTTGCCGGCAACGAGGCGCTGTGCCTGCAGATCACGCGCCTTAGAGTAGTCGAGCAGCAGCGCATCATAGGCCGGGTTGTTGAAATGCGCCGCGTTCCAGGCTCCCGAACTCTTCAGCGTGGCGTTGAGGAAGATGTCGGGCGTGCCGCGATGGCCGTAGTCGGTGATGCCGAGCACCGAATCCAGCCAGGGCGAGCTACCGAAGGTCGCCGAGCCGTAATAGGCGTCCTGCGGCAGGACATTGAGCTTGACGTCGATGCCGGCCTTCCTGGCGAAGTTCTGGATGATCACCGCATAGTCGGGAATGTCATAGGCGCGCTCGGTGGTCAGCGTCACCTCGAAGCCGTTCGGCACGCCCGCCTCGCCGAGCAGGCGCTTGGCTTCCGCAATGTCCTGCTTGCGCTGCGGCACCGACGGATCGGCCGATGGGAAGATCGGCGCGAACGGGGTGTCGTTGCCGACGATGGCGCGGCCCTTCAGCAGGCCCTTGACCACCGCCTCGCGGTCGATGGTGAGCGCCAGTGCGCGGCGGATGCGCTTGTCGGTGAACGGCGCCTGGTCGGTTCTGAGATGCACCTGATCATGCGAGCTTGCCTGCACGCTCAGCAGCTTGAAATTGGGATTGCCCTCGATCGCCAGCTCCAGGCGCGTCGTGCTCGGGATGACGTCGAGCTGGCCGGCCTGCAGCGCCAGCACCTGCGCCTGCTCGTCGTCGAAGAACTTGATCTCGACCCGGTCGGGCAGCGCCTTGTCGCCCCAGTAGTCCTCATTGCGCACGAAGCTTGCGCCTTGCTTGGGACGGAAGGATTCGAGCTTGAACGGACCGGTGCCGTTGAAACTCTTCTCGAAATCGCCGGCATAGTCGGCCGGCAGGATGACGGCATTGTAGACGTCGGAGGAGACATAGAAGGGGAAGTTGCTGTTCGGACCATCGAGATCGAAGGCGACTGTTTCGTCATCGACCAGCTTGGCGCCGCCCTTGGACAGGATGCCCTTGTAGGCCGACAACGCCGACGAGCCGCTGGCCGGATCGACCAGCCGCTCGAAGCTCGCCACCACGTCTTTGGCCGTGACCGCGCGGCCGTCGTGGAATTTCACCCCTTGCCGCAGTTTGAAGGTCCAGCGGCTGGCCGTCTCGTCGGCCTCCCAGGACAAAGCGAGCTTCGGCTGCAGCCCGTCCTTCGGGTCATCGAGGATCAGATATTCGCCGACCTGGCTGATCACCCCGATGCTGGCCGGATCGGTGACCGAAACCGGATCGATCGCCTTGGTCGGCTGGCCGAGCCCGACACGCACCGTGCCGCCGGCAGCGGCCGCGGCGCGCGCACCTCCAAGCCCCTGCGAGGCGGCAAAGCCGGTCAAGCCGAGCAGTGCGGCATATTTCAGGAGATCGCGGCGTTTGAGAAAGCCGCCCTGATATTCATCGACGGCGACATTCCAGATGTCCCCCGACAGATTGCGAACTGCGTCGATATCTCTGAGTTTGGTCATGTTAAACCCCTGCCTTGAAATGAAGATTGAAAGCTATGCGACGGGTTCGCCGTCGAGATGGATGCGGTCGACGGCCTGCGGATAGAACGCGATGAGGCCCTTGATCTTGGGCATTTCCTCTATGGGATCCCGGTAGCTCCAGGCGATGTCAGGGCGCACCGAGCCGTCGCTCAGCAGGCCGGACCAATAGGAGGCGATGCCCTTGTAAGGACATCGCGTCGTTGTGACGGACGCCGTCAGCCGCTCCAGCCGGATGTCTTCCGCAGGCAGATAAAAACGCGTTGGCAGATGCGTCTCGAACAGCAGAACCGGGCGGTGGCTGTCGGCGATCGGCTCGCCGTCGAACCAGATTTGCACATGGCTGGAGCTCTGCAGCACATCGATGCGTGCGTAGGGATCGCGGGCGTGGACGAAGACTTCCTCTTCCTCCTCGAACCATTGGTCGACGGCTTTCCAGGTGAAGGCGATGCGGCCGGCCAGAGGCGCCAGGTTTTCAACCGGTGGCGACACGAACGCCCAGGCCGCGTTGGCGCTGCGCCTGTCACCGCTGTCGATATCCCAATAGGCGGTTTCGCCACCGACCGGGTGCGGTTCGCGATGCAGTGAGGGTCTCAGCACCGACGGGTCGACCGCTGACGGCGGGAAGAAATAGATCGGCAGGAAATGGTTGGAGCGCAGCACGAGCACGTTGCGGCTGTCGGCGATGGTGCGGCCGCCGAACTTGACGCGCACGCGCTTGGGGCTGTGCAGGACATTGACGAGCTGCGGCGCGGTGGCTTCGCGGGGCTGCAATCTTGGTGCAACGGTCATGATCGTTCTCCCGGCCTGACGTCAGGACACCGCGCGCGCATTGTCGCGTTGTTCGGCGAAGCGATTGGCTGGTCGCGCCAGGCCGAAGCGGTCGCGCAACGTTCCCGGCGCGTATTCGGTCGGGAACACGCCGCGCCGCTGCAGCTCCGGAACCACCTGTTCGGCGAAATTCACCCAGTCCTCGGGCAGCAGCGGGAACATCAGGTTGAAGCCGTCGGCGGCACCGGAAACGAACCAGTCCTGCAGCTGGTCGGCGATCTGTACCGGCGTGCCGGCGACGGTCGGCACCGAACCGCTGTTGGCGAGTTTGCGGGCGATCTCGCGCAGGCTGAGATTCTGCTTCGCCCACTGCTTGACCCGGTTGAGCGACGTGCGTCCGCCATTGAACGTGCTCTCGTCCGGCAGCGGCGGCAATGGCCCGTCCGGCGGGAACAGCGACAGGTCCAACCCGCTCCAGCTGGACAGAAGGTCGATGCCGACCTGATCCGGCAGCAAGGTCTGCAGGTATTCCTGCTTTTCCCGGCCTTCTGCTTCGGAGGCGGCGACAACAGGCAGGATGCCGGGCAGGATCTTGAAGCTCTCCGGCCGCCTGCCGTGGCGGGCCAGCCGCTCGTTGATATCCTGACGGTATTTGATGCCATCTTCCTTGGTGCTGTAGATGGCGAAGTGCGCATCGGCCTGGGCGGTGGCGAAGTTCTTGCCGTCCTCCGAGGAGCCCGCCTGGACGATCAGCGGATGGCCTTGCGGCGGCCGCGAGACGTTGAGCGGCCCGCGCACCTTGAAATGCTTGCCCTTGTGGTCGACGGGGTGGACCTTGTCGGGGTCGGCGAAATAGCCCGACGCCTTGTCGATCAGCAGCGCCTCGTCTTCCCAGCTGTCCCACAGCGCTTTGACGATATCGAGGAATTCGGCCGCACGCTCGTAGCGGAACGCATGTTCGATATTGCCGTCGCGGCCGAAATTGCGCGCCTCCTCGTCCATCGCCGAGGTGACGACGTTCCACGACGCCCTGCCCTTGCTGATGTGGTCGAGCGAGGCGAACATGCGCGCCACATTGTAGGGCTCGCTGTAGGAACTCGATGCCGTGGTGATCAGGCCGATATGCTTGGTCACGCCTGCCAGCGCCGAGAGCAGCGTCAGCGGTTCGAGGCGGGCATTGGCGTAGTGGGCGACGCCGCTCTTGACCGAATCCCAAATCGAAACGTGGTCGGCGACGAAGATGGTGTCGATCCTGGCGCGCTCGGCCGCCTGCACGAGATCGCGGTAGAATTCGAAGTCCAGCACCTCCCGCCTCGGCGCCCTGGGATGGCGCCACGACATCCGGTGATCGCCCTGCGGGTTGAAGAAGAATGCGCTGAGGGTCATGTGGTCTCGAGCCATGACGGCCTCCTTCCAGATCTGCTCCGGAGACCGTCGCGCTGCTTGCCTAAGCCGCGACAATCTCTGCTGATGCAAGAAAGGTAGATTGCGCTCCGGCTTAATCCGAGTAATTTTATAGAGATAATGCACTCCGAAAGCGGAAGCGATTGCCCTCGATGGCGGCGCTGGAAGAAAGTGGTTTCAAGTCCCCATGTCCTCCTCGGTTCTGAACGTAGACCAGCTGTCCGTCGCCTATGACGGGCGCAAGGGATCGCATCCCGCCGTCAGCGGCGTGTCGCTGCACATCCGCGAAGGCGAAGCGCTCGGCTTGGTCGGCGAGTCAGGATCGGGCAAAAGCTCTGTGGCGCTCGCCATCCTGCGTTATCTGCCGAAGAACGCCCGTATCGCGGCCTCAGCGCTTGAATTCCAGGGCCGCGAAATCCGCGACCTTTCCGCCGAGCAACTGCGCCGGCTCAGGGGAAATCATATCGCGGCGGTCTACCAGCACCCGGGCGCGGCCCTCAATCCAAGCATGACGATCGGTCGCCAGATCACCGAGACGATCATGCGGCACCGCCCGGTTCGCCTCGACGAGGCGCGCGAGCGTGCGGCCGAACTGCTCGGCCGGGTCCGCGTCAGCCATCCGGAGCGTGTGCTGGATCTCTATCCGCACGAACTCTCCGGCGGCATGCAGCAGCGCGCCAACATCGCCATCGCGATTGCGCTCGACCCGTCGCTGCTGGTGCTGGATGAGCCGACGACGGCGCTCGACGCCAGCGTCCAGTCCGAGATCATCGCCATCCTCTCCGACCTGCGCAAGGATCACAAAACCAGCATCCTGCTGATCAGCCACGACATCAACATGATCCGCCGCTCCTGCGACCGGGTGGCGGTGATGCAGGCGGGAACCGTGGTCGAAAGCGGCGTTGCGGGCGATGTCTTCGACAACCCCTCTCACGCCTACACCAAGGCGCTCATCGCCTCGATCCCGGCGCTCAACTACACCAAGCGGGACGGAAGACTGGCGGAGACGGACGGCGTGCCAGCGCACCCCACAGCCCAAGGCGAAGACGCCGGCCTGCCAAAAGAACGCCGGATCGCGATCGCCTGCAAAGGCATCAGTCATGCCTTCGGCAGCCAGTCAGTGCTGCACGGCATCGATCTCGACATCGGCCAGGGCGAAACCTTCGGGCTGATCGGCGAGTCCGGTTCGGGCAAGTCGACCCTGGCACGCATCGTCACCGGCCTGCAGATGCCCAATGCCGGATCGGTCGAGCTGTTCGGCAGGACGGTCGCGCCGCGCGTCGAGAAGAGAAACCTTGCCGAACGCCGCGACGTGCAGATGGTCTTCCAGTCGCCGGATCGCACGCTCAACCCGCGCCAGCGGATCGGTCGCATCCTCGGCCGTCCGCTGCGCCGGCTCGCCGGTCTGCGCCGCAGCGAGGTGAGAGCCCGCGTCAGCGACCTGCTGGCCTCGGTCCGCCTCGCCGGTGTCACGGCCGAGCAGAAATCGCGCTCGCTGTCCGGCGGCCAGCGGCAGCGGGCGGCGATCGCGCGCGCCTTCGCCGGCGTGCCGAAGGTCGTCGTGCTCGATGAACCGACCTCCGCGCTCGACGTCTCCGTCCAGGCGACCGTTCTCAACCTGCTCAACGACCTGCAGCACGACAAGGACACGACCTATCTGTTCATCAGCCACGACCTCAGGGTGGTGCGCTACATGGCCGACAGGATCGGCGTGCTCTATCGCGGACGCCTGGTCGAAACCGGCACATCCGACCAGATCTTTCGCGGCCCCAACCACCCCTATACGGCACTACTTCTGGCGGCATCTTCCGATGAAGCCGAGCCGAAACTATCCGCTCCAGCCGAGATCGAGGCCACCGGTGTCCCGAACACCGGATGCGCCTTCGCCGATCGCTGCCCCCTGGTCCTGCCCGACTGCAGAAAGGCAGAACCATCAGCCATAGAGGTTGCGGCTGGCCACCGGATCGCCTGCTGGCGGCACGGCCAGGGTTTTTGAGCGGCTCAACAGCAGTCCGAAGCCCGCGGCAACTCGGTTTCAGCGGCAGGCAGGTCGTCCGATGCATGGAACCTCTCCGACGGCTGGCGAGGCGGTGCAACATTGTCATGGGCGTGCTGATTTGCCGACACTGGAAGCCCGGAGTTCCTGGTGCCCGCGCTGGGCCTGGGTGTTTCCTCGCATACAAATATATTCGTTCATGCTAATATATTGTGGTCATGCACATTCGTTCGTGACGAACATGTGGGAGGATGCAATGAAAACCATAAATCGCAGGTCTGCAATTGCTCTCGGTGTGACGGCTGCCGCGATAACGCCTCTGTTCACCCTGGCGGCGTCCGCGAAGGTCAAGAAATACGGCCCGAAGGAAGGCAAGGAGATTGCGCCCGGTGTCAGGGTGGTTGAGGTCAGCACCGGCGACTCCGACATTCCCGCCTACAAGAGCATCGCAGTCGTCGACGTGGTGTTCCAGCCCGGCGCACACGCGCCTCAGATGGTGATGGACAATGACATGGTCTGCACCATTACTTCAGGCGCATTCACGATCAAGAAAGCCGACAAGGAATTCAAGCTCAAGGAAGGCGACATGTACACCTGCGCCAAGGGCAAGACCGACGAGGCGACGAACACAAGCAAGGAGGTCGGCGTCCATCGTATCGCCGTCCTGATACCTGCCTAGAGCATGATGCCGAAAAGTGTGAAGCGGTTTTCGGACGACATCATACTCTATCTCTTTGATTTAGAGACGGATTCAGATTTCAGCTCGATTCGACCTGAAATCATCCGGCTCTAGCAGACCGGATTCCGGCCGGATGGAAGATCGCACGCCGTCCGGCCGTCGCTTGCGTACAGCCCGGATGCTGGCCTCGTCCGGCCAACGCCCTTCAGCAAGAGGATTCCGTCGCTGGTGCCAGCCGGATCGCAGTCGCATGCTCGCTTTCCGTTCAGGCACAGTGCGATACCGGAATTGGCTCTTGAACGGCTAAGTCGGACACGCGTAACATCGCGCCATCTGAATTGAGTCTGCTTTATTAGTCCGGACTAACCTCCGGATTGGTTTGGATATTTCCCTTGAACACGCAAGCAATCGGCGGCGCGCCGGAGCGCGGCAAATCGTTTGCCCATGTGGCGGAAGCCTCTTGGGGCAAGGGCCTCAGCACCTTGCTCCGCATCGTGCGCATGACGCTGCGCCATCCCTGGCAGGTCGCCATCACCATCGTCTCGACCTTTATTGCCGCGACCTTGCAGCTTTTCATTCCCCGCCTGCTGGGCCGCGCCATCGACCAGGCGCAGGGCGTCATGGCCGCGGGTGCCGGCGCTGCCGCGGAACAGGCGCTGTGGAATACGGCGCTGACGCTGCTCGTTGTCTCGATCCTGCGCGGCCTCTTCACAATGGCGCAGAACTACTATGGCGAGGCCGTCGGCC
>NZ_RZTC01000036.1:0-2022 GCF_004023165.1 Mesorhizobium sp. M7A.F.Ca.MR.176.00.0.0
AGGCAATCTCGATGCTCGTCGTGCCGTCGGCGATCTTCACCCGGCCGGCAGCGGTCGCCGGAATGCCCGCTATGGTGGCGCCGCCGGTAAAATTGGTCCAGTCGCCATCACGCTTCAGGTCGACGCCGATGCCGCCGATTTCCGTGGTCCCGGAGGTGACGCTGTCGGCCTTGATCGTACCCGCGATCGCCGGCGCCTTGAGATAATTGGCGATCAGCGCATTGACGGTGATGGCCTTGGCCGTCACCTCGCCACGCGCGATCGATGTGCTCTTCGCATCGATCGCAACGGAGGGCGCGTCGCGATCCCCCGCGAAGCGGATGGTTCCGTCGATGTCTCCCGTTATCGCCTGGCCGGCAAGTGCGGCCAGCTGGTCAATGGCAGGTGCATCGAGCGTCAGCGTGCCGAGCGGCATGAATTTGTCGTCGAGCGCGAGATCACCCGAGACCTTGTTGTCGCCGAGCGAGACCAGAAAACCATTGATCGAACGCTTGCCTTCGCTCGTCACCAGCGCTGCTTTGATGTCGAGCGGCTGGTCGTCGACGGAGCCGGTCAGCGAGACATTGGCGGCGGGACTGGTGATATCGGCCTTGCCGCTAGCCGTCAGCTTGATGCTCTTCACCGTGCGGCCCGATGCCGTCAGGCTGTCGCTATCGGCGGTAACCGTGAAATCCGGCGCCGTCATGGCGCCGCTTGCCGACAGCGCGAAATCGACGCCACCGGCAACCGGCACGCCGACTGTCGGCGACAGCACGGAAACGTCGCCCAGTTTGCCCTTGATGTCGGCCTGGATATCGGTGCCTTGCATGCTGGCCGTGCCGGCGGCGCTGAGCGTGCCGGAGGTGAATTCGATCGAATTCGCGGCGAAGGATCCCTGCGGATCGCGGGCCGCGCTGGCCGAGAATTTCACCCTAGCGCCGAGCACCGAGGCGATCTGCGGCGGAAAGGCCGTCGCCACGGCATCCGCGTTCATCTTCAGCTGCATCGACAGGTCGGCAAGCGCCACCGTCGCGGTCAGCGAGGCGTTGAGCGCGTCGGAACGCAGCGTGCCCTGGTCGACGGCAATGGCGTCCTTGCTGACCGACCCGGCCAGATCGACATCGATCTTGCCGGTGATCAGCGGCGCCAGCGTCGCCACGTCGGTGTTGAGGCCGCCCGCCTCCAGCTTGACGGTGACCGGCCCGGCGCGGTTCTGGATGTCAAAACCGTCGGAATGGATCTGGGCCGCCAGATCGTCCAGCCGCGTGCCACCGGCGACGATGGAGACGAAGGAGGCGCCGATGTCGATGATCGGCGCCTTGCCGTCGCCGAAGGCCCGGGCGGTGGCATTGCTGATCGCCAGCGTGATCGGCTGCGCCTTGCTGCCGACGCTGATCACCACGGGCGGCCCCTTGGCGGCGAGTTCGACCGAGAGGTCGCTGGCGCCGGCAGGATCGACAATGCCGGTCGCGGTGCCGTGCACCGCATCGCTGTCGATGTTCGCGCGGTCGACACTGACGCCACCGGCCGATGTGGCGGTGCCGGCAACGTCGAAACTGGTCTTGCCGGCAAACAGCGGCTTGAGATTCTCAGGCAGGAAGCGAGCGAAATCGCCGTCGCCCTTGGCCTCGATATGATTGCCCTTGTCGGTCAGTTGGTGGCGACCCGTCAGCTGGGTGACGATCTTGCCGTCGACTGAGAACGTGCCGATGCCGTTCCAGTTGGCGAGCGGCCCGGTGCCCGAGACATCTATGTCGACCGGCGGCGTGTCGGGCAGCTTGAGCAGGTTGGCGATGATACCGCCTGCCGGCTCCGAGGCCTTCAGGTCGAGATCGAGCCTGTTGTCTGCCGGCGCAAAGTGGATCTTGGCGTCGACATTACCTTGCTTGCCGTCATGACGGGTGATGTTGAGCACCGTCTCGACCGCCAGTGGCGCGGCATCGGCCTTGACCGATCCCTTGGCCGCAAGCTCGGCGACGCCGCTGCCGGCCAGTTGCTGGCCAAGCGCGATCTCGGGCAGATCGATCTGCTTGATGTCGATGG
>NZ_RZTC01000036.1:2032-15800 GCF_004023165.1 Mesorhizobium sp. M7A.F.Ca.MR.176.00.0.0
CCCCGCTCGGCGCTGGCTGCGTGCTGGTCACCGGCAATCGCGCCAGTTCGATACGCTCGGCAGCGATACGGTCGGCGCTGAAGTTTTTCGACAGCAGCGCCAGCGGCGACCAGTCGACGGCCACCTTGCGCGCCACCAGCCAGGCGCCCTCGCGGTCCTCCAGCACGACATGGTCGACGCTGAGCGCCCCGGACCAGATGCCGTCTATGCCGCTGACCGTGATCTTGCGGTCATCGTTCGAAGCCAGCCGCGAAATGATGCCGGCGAGATTGTCGCGGCCGCGCTCGGTCTTGGTCAGCACCACCAGCGCGCCGATCGCTCCCGCAACCACGATCAGCAGCGTGTAAAGGACAATGCGGAGGATGCGCCAGACTGTTTTCATCGCTCAGAATGCCTGCCCGATGCCGGCATAGATGCCGAAACGCGGGTCGCCCGGATCGCGGTTGAGCGGCACGGCGGCATCGATGCGCAGTGGCCCGAACGGCGTGACATAGCGCAGGCCGACGCCGGCGCCGACCTTGACATCGGAGAAATCGGGAGCCGATTTGGTCGATACGGTGCCGGCGTCGACGAACGGCACGATGCCGATCGTATCGGTGATGGCGATGCGCATCTCGACCGAGGTTTCGAAGAAGGAGAGGCCGCCGATCGGCTGGCCGGTGAAGTCCTTGGGTCCGATGCCCTGATAGGCATAGCCGCGCACCGAACCGCCGCCCCCGGAATAAAAGCGCCGGTCGGCTGGCACATGTTCGAGGCTGGTGCCGACGATCGAACCGATGGCGACACGTTCGGCCAGCACGAATTTCGAAGCCGAGTCCAGCGACTGATAGGCCGACCCTTCGCCCCTCAGCTTCAGGAACGCCGCACCGCTCAAAATGTCGTAGCTGGGCTCGGCATAGGCCAGCACCCGGAAGCCGCTTGTCGGGTTCAGCCGGTTGTCCCGGTTGTCATAGACATATTGCAGCGGGATGCTGGCGATCAGGTATTTGTGCTTGCCGAAAGCGTCGTGGATGCGGGAATAGTCGAGCGCCACCTCGGCGGAAACCGTCTGCTTCTTGGTCAGCTCGTAGGACAGCCCGGTGCTGCCCTTGACCGAGAAATGGTCATAGGCGTCAGGATGTTCGAGTACCGTCTTGACGCCGGCGAAGAACTTCGATGCCGGCCCGATCACGCCCGGCTTTTCGAACATGATGCCGGCATTGTAGTTGAGCTCGCCGAGATCATTGCTGCCGATGCCACTGATCTTGCCGTCGATGCGCAGCTTCTCGGCCCGGCCGAACAAATTTCGGTGGCCCCAATAACCTTCCAGGCCCAGCCCCTCGGTGTTGGAGAAGGTGCCGCCGACGCCGAAATAGCGTGGCTTGCGCTCGCTGACCTGGACGCCGATCGGAATGTTGCCGTCGGCATCGAGCGTGTCGGCTTCCTTGAACGTCACACTGTTGAAGACCTCGAGCGCCAGCAGCCGGTCGCGCGCGTCATCGATCTCTTGCGGCGAGTACTGCCGGCCGCGCTTGAGGCCGGTCATGTATTCGGTGAAGTCGCGGTCGACCTTTTCGGTGCCTTCCACCGTTGTGTCGCCATAGCCGGCGACCGGCCCAGCGGTGACCGTCAGCGTCACGTCCAGCGTCGAAGTAGCGTGGTCGGCGACGATCTGCCGGTCCGTCACCTCTGCCAGCGGCCTGCCTTGCTCCTTCAGCGTCCGCACGATCAGCGCCTCGGCCTTGAGCACAGCGCCGGATCCCGCATCGCCGCCTGATATCAAGCCGTAATCGGCGCTCATCAGCCCCGCTGCGTCGCCCTCAAGGTGGATATTGCCCAAGGTGAATTTCGGCCCGCTGGCAATGTCGATGACCACGGGAACCGGCTGCGGCCCGTTGAATTCGGCATCCGGCGGCAAATCGTCGAGCGGCTTGCCGTCGATGGTGACGGTGACGACGCCTTCGTAACGGGCATCGGCATAGAGCGCGGCGACAAGCTGTTCGCGGTCGCTGCGCGCCTTGGCCATCAGTCCGAGCGAACCGGAAACCGGACGCTCCTCGTCACTCTTCAGCGCAGAGGCATTTTCGAGCTTCTTGACCAGATCCTTGTCGGCGTCGGGGGCGGAAATGGTCACGGCGTAACGCAGGGGATCGACGATATCGGCATCCTCGTCGCTGGACGACCCCCACAGCTTGATGCCGAAAAGCTCGAAAGCGACCGACGGGCGCGATTCGGCGACGAGCACGGTCGAGCACATCATGGCCAGCAGCAGGGCGCGCGGAAGCGCACGCCCTGGCGCGCGACCTCCTGACATCTGCTCTTCATGCGCCGGCATTAAGACAACCTAGATTACAAAACTAAAATTGGAATGAAGTTCTGAAGCGCTCGTAAAGGGGCCACAATCCAATTGTCTGAAATAGGGCGGGCTTGGAATTCACA
Organism: Mesorhizobium sp. M7A.F.Ca.MR.176.00.0.0; assembly: GCF_004023165.1. Lineage (NCBI taxonomy): Bacteria > Pseudomonadati > Pseudomonadota > Alphaproteobacteria > Hyphomicrobiales > Phyllobacteriaceae > Mesorhizobium > Mesorhizobium sp. M7A.F.Ca.MR.176.00.0.0. The sequence goes on from NZ_RZTC01000036.1 coordinate 4,451, forward strand.
CCTTTTGCGTCGCCGCAAGAAAGCGTGATCCCCTGTCCTATGGAGGTACTACCGGTGATCGGCCGGAAAGGAAACCGTTGGCAGGCGGAACCCTGCCGCGTCCTTGTGTTGACAAGCCTGACTGAAGCTTGATCATGCCCGGACGTCAGCTGTGTCTGGAGGGGTGTTATGGCAATGCGCGCGGCTCGTGGTCTGTCTATCCTGATTCTTCTGTTTCTCGCCTGGGCCAATGTCCTGGCCTGGAGCAGCGCCGCGCAAGCGGCCGAGGCCCGGCGGATCGCGACAACGGACAATTCCGATTATTTCGGCTTTGATCTCAGGTCCGACCAGAATGTGACAATCGACCAGTGCAAGACGACATGCCTGGGAGACCCGGCCTGCCGCGCCTTCACTTACAACAAAAAAGCCAAATGGTGCTTCCTCAAATCCGACTACAACCAGCTGAAAACCTTCAACGGCGCGGTCGCGGGCAAGGTCGTCAACATCGATGGCGATCCTGATATCGGCGCGCCGCCGGAACTCGCTTTCTTCCCCAACTGGATGGCCGATCAGGCCCAGCAATACCGCAACAAGCTGCTCGGCCCGGCCTATGACAAGCCGACCGAAGGCATGGCTGCCTTGCTGAACGCCGCCGAACAGGCCGTGCTGACCGGGGATCACCGCTCCGCCATGCTGAAATACGAGGCCGCGGTCTCGGTGCTGCCCGATGATGGCCAGCTCTGGCTCAACCTGGCGCGTGAAACGCTGGCCGTTCAGCCCGCCGCAGGCACCTCCGAAGCATCCACTTTGCCGGCGAACGGCACGTCGGCCGCTTTCAATGCCTATAAATTGCTGCGCACCACCAAGACGCGCGCCGAAGTGCTGGCGCTGCTCGGCAACGGGCTCGACAAGCGCGATCTCTACCGGCCGGCGCTGCAGGCCTATGAGGCCAGCCTTGCGCTGAACCCTTCGCCGGCGGTCCAGGCCGACTATGCCGATCTCAAGGCGCGCAAGGGTTTCCGCGTTATCGACCACACCATCGACGCCGACACCAGCGCGCCGCGCATCTGCGCGCAATTCTCCGAGGATCTGGTCAAGACCGGCGTCGATTACGCGCAATTCGTCACCGTCGACAACGCGCCACCCAAGGGCGTCGAGGCCAAGGACAAGCAAATCTGCGTCGAAGGACTGGAGCATGGCCAGCACTACGACGTCACCTTCCGCGCCGGCCTGCCGGCGGCAATCGGCGAAGTGACCGCGGCCCCCGTGGTGCTGTCGATATATGTCCAGGACCGCGCACCGTCGGCCCGCTTCACCGGTGACAGCTTCGTGCTGCCGGCCGGCGCGCGCCGTGGCATTCCGATCGTCACCGTCAACATGAACGCCGCCGAAATGAAGCTCTACCGCGTCGGCGATCGTTCGCTGGCCCAGCTTCTGTCGGGCTACCAGTTCCTGCACCAGCTCGACGGCTACGACATCTCCAACATTTCCGAGCAGATGGGCGCGCCGGTCTGGCAAGGCCAGCTCGAGATCGCCAACGATCTCAACAAGGAGGTCACCACCTCCTTCCCGGTTGACGAGGCGGTGCCGCAGCGCAAGCCCGGCGTCTATGTGCTGACCGCCCAGGCCGTCAACGACAAGAGCGACAACTACAATTCGATGGCCACGCAATGGTTCGTCGTCTCCGACATCGGCCTGTCGACCTATACCGGCCAGGATGGGTTGAATGTCTTTGCCCGTTCGCTGGGCAGCGCCAAGCCGATCGCCGGCGCCGAACTGACGCTGGTTGCCAGGAACAATGAGGTTCTCGGCACGGCGACGTCGGATGCCGACGGCCATGCCGTCTTCAACCCCGGCCTGACGCGCGGCGACGGCGGCATGGTGCCGGCCGTGCTGATGGCCAAGCAGGGCGACAATGACTTCGTCTTCCTCGACATGGGCCGGGCCGGCTTCGACCTGTCCGACCGCGGCGTCACCGGGCGCGCGGCGCCAGGTGCGCTGGACGTCTATGCCTGGACCGAACGCGGCATCTACCGCGCCGGCGAGGATGTCCATGTCGCGGCCCTTGCCCGCGACGGCGCCGCCAAGGCGGTCGAAAACCTGCCGTTGACCTTCATCTTCTCGCGCCCCGACGGCGTCGAGGACCGCCGCATCGTCAGCGACGGCGCGTCCGCCGGCGGCCATGCCGTCGACCTGCCGCTCGCACCCAACGCCATGCGCGGCACCTGGTCGGTGTCGATCTACACCGATCCCAAGCAGCCGGCGGTGGCCAGCCAGATGTTCCTGGTCGAGGATTTCGTGCCGGATCGCATCGAATTCGACATGAAGGCCGACAAGCAGGAAATCGCCCAGGGCGAAACCGCCAACATCGACATTGACGGCCGCTTCCTTTATGGCGCGCCGGCGGCGGGCCTGGCGCTGGAAGGCGAACTGACGCTGTCGACGTCGCGCGACTGGGACCGCTTCCAGGGCTTTTCCTTCGGTCTCGCCGACGAGCAGTCGGCCGAACCCACGGTCACTCCCCTCGCCGATCTGCCGGTGGTCGGCGATGACGGCAAGGTGACCTTCCCGGTCTCCGTCGACCAACTGCCCTCGACCACCAAGCTGGTCGACGCCAAGGTGACGGTGAGGATGCGCGAAACCGGCGGCCGCGCCATCGAGCGTTCGCTCAACATCGGCATCCGCCCGCAAGGCCATATGATCGGCATCCGTCCGGATTTCGCGGACAATGAAGTGCCCCAGGGCGGCACCGCCAAGTTCAGCCTGATCGCCGTCGATCCCGACGGCAAGCGCGAGGCGCTGAAAGGCGCGCAGTGGACGCTGGTCAAGGTCGAACGCAATTATCAGTGGTACCGCTCCAACAATTCCTGGAACTACGAACCTGTCACCTTCACCAAGTCGATCGCCAACGGCCAGGTCGACCTTAGCGCCGACGGCGACGCGACGGTCTCCGTGCCGGTCGATTGGGGTCAGTACCGCCTCGAGGTCGAGACATCGGATCCCGAGGGACCGGCGACAAGCTACGAGTTCGATGCCGGCTGGTATGTCTCCTCGACCACCACCGAAACGCCCGACGGTCTCGAAATCGCCCTCGACAAGGACAATTATGCCGCCGGCGAAGTGGCCAAGCTGAAAGTCTCGCCGCATTTTGCCGGCGAACTTCTCATCAACATCGGTTCCGACAAACTGTTGAAGACCGTCACGGCATCCGTGCCGGCCGGCGGCAGCACGGTCGACATACCGGTCGGCGACGATTGGGGTGCCGGTGCCTATGTCACGGCAACGCTTTTCAGGCCGGGCGATGCGCAGGAAACGCGCATGCCGGCCCGCGCCATCGGCGTGAAATGGCTGAAGGTCGATCCGGGCTCGAAAAAGCTCGCCATCACCTTGACGCCGCCGGACAGGACCATGCCGCGCCAGCAGCTGTCGATCCCGGTTTCGGTCGCCGGCGTGCAGCCGGGAAGCAATGCCTATGTCATGGTTGCCGCCGTCGATGTCGGCATCCTCAACCTGACCAACTACAAGGCCCCGGATCCGGAGAACTGGTTCTTCGGCCAGCGCATGCTGGGCATCGAAATCCGCGACATATACGGCCGCCTGATCGACGGCTCGCTCGGCAACACCGGCAAGCTCAGGACCGGCGGCGACGGCGCCAACATGCAGGCGCAAGGCAACCCGCCGACCGAAAAACTGGTCGCCTTCTTCTCCGGCATCGTCGAACTCGATGCCGACGGCAAGGCGCGGGTCGACTTCGACATCCCGCAGTTCAACGGCACCGTGCGCGTCATGGCCGTCGCCTGGACCAAGGATGCGGTCGGCCACGCCCAGTCCGATGTCATCGTGCGCGATCCCATCGTGATCACCGCTGGCCTGCCACGCTTCCTGGCGCCTGGTGACGCCGCCGTCATGCGCCTCGACGTCGCCGACACCGATGGTCCGGCCGGCGACTATGCGTTCTCGATCGAAACGACGGGTGACCTGTCGACCGGCGACAAGCCCCTGCCCCAGAAGCTGACGCTCGCCCAGGGCAAGCGCCAGACGCTGACCGTGCCGCTGATCGCTCAGACGGCCGGCAATGCCTCGCTCACCATCAAGCTTGCCCATGCCGACGGCACCAGAGTGGAGCAGACACTCTATGTGCCGGTGCGCCCGGCGCAATTGCCGGTGACCACCCGGCTGGTGGTCGACCTCAAGGGCAATGGCGGCGCGCTACGCGTCGACAAGGAACTGCTGGCGGCCAGCCTGCTCAACGGCGCTTCCGTCAGCGTCGGCGTTTCGCAGGCAGCCGCCTTCGACGTGCCGTCGCTGCTGATGACGCTCGACCGCTACCCCTATGGTTGCGCCGAGCAGACCACCAGCCGCGCCATGCCGCTTCTCTACGTCAATGAGTTGGCTTCCGGCGTCGGCATGGCCAGCGATCCCGATATCCATGGCCGCATCCAGGACGCCATCTATAAGGTTCTGAGCTATCAGGCCTCGGGCGGCAGCTTCGGCCTGTGGGGTCCGGGCTCCGGCGATCTGTGGCTTGATTCCTATGTCACCGACTTCCTGACCAGGGCGCGCGAGCAGAAATACGACGTGCCGAGCCTGGCCATGAACCAGGCGCTGAGCAATTTGCAGAACTCGCTCGGCTACGACCAGAGCGTGCAGGACCGTGGCAGCGAGATCGCCTACGCCCTCTACGTTCTGGCCCGCAACAAGAAGGCCTCGATCGGCGACCTGCGCTACTATGCGGATACCCAACTCGAAGCTTTCTCAAGCCCGATGGCCGTTGCTCAGCTGGCGGCAAGCCTGGCGCTCTACGGCGATACACCGCGCGCCGAAGCCACCTTCAAGACCGCCTTGCAGTTGGCAAAGTCCACCACCGACTACGACTACTACCGCTCCGACTACGGTTCGCGGCTGCGTGATGGCGCAGCGATGCTGGCGCTGGCGGCGGAATCGAAGCCGGTGCCGACCATCGTGCCGGAACTGATCAAGCTGGTGACCAGGGAACGCGCGGAAGCCCGCTGGACCACCACCCAGGACGAATCCTGGATGCTGCTGGCGGCCCGCGCGCTGAAGGAGGGCAATGATACGATCACGCTGGCCGTCAATGGCGCGGCGCATTCCGGCGGCTACTCCAACCAGGTGGAAGGCTCTGACCTGGCCGACAGCCCGCTGACCATCGCCAACACCGGCAAGACCCCGCTGCAGGCCGTCGTCACCACCGTGGCGTCGCCGGTCCAGCCCTTGCCGGCCGGCGGCGACGGCTTCACCATCAACCGCACCTACTACAAGCTCGACGGCACCGAGGCCAATGTCACCGAGGCGACGCAGAACGAACGCTATGTCGTCGTGCTCAAGGTCAACGAGCAGAACAAATGGCCGTCGCGCCTGCTGGTCACCGACCTGTTGCCGGCCGGCTTCGAGATCGACAATCCCGGCCTGGTCTCCAGCGCCCAGTTGACGAACTTCTCGTGGCTGGCGCAGACCGATGCCGCGCATCTCGAATTCCGCGACGACCGTTTCGTCGCGGCGTTCAACCCGGCCGACGGCGATCATGACCACAATCTGACGCTCGCCTATGTCGTGCGCGCGGTGACGCCTGGTACCTATGCGCACCCGGCGGCAACGGTGGAGGACATGTACCGGCCGCAATATTCGGCCCGCACCGCCACCGGCATGATGGAGATCAAGGCGCCGTAAGGCGCCTTGGCGAATATGAAAGTGAGGCTTTTGCTGCCCCTCATTGCCCTGCCGGGCATTTCTCCCCGTATAGTGACGGGGAGAAAGAGGCCTGCAACAAAGCTTTCGCCAACTTTGAACGTTGCGGGAAAAGCGCCAACGGCCATGACAGCACCCTTCTCCCCGTCACTATACGGGGAGAAGGTGGCGGCAGCCGGATGAGGGGCGGCGCCATGCTTTCCAAGAAGTTCCTTCGTCGCACGGCCGTTGCAGGAGCCTCCCTCATTGGACTCACCGCAATTGCCGCCACCACCCTCTGGGCGCTCGACCGTGCCTTCCCACCCCCGCTTCCAGCCGAACTCACGGTCTCCACCGAAGTCCAGGACCGCGACGGCGAATTGTTGCGCGCCTTCGCCACGCCGGACGGCTACTGGCGGCTCGAAACCCGCCTCGACCAGGTCGACAAGCAGTTCGTCGACATGCTGGTCACCTACGAAGACAAGCGTTTCTGGGACCATGAAGGTGTCGACGTGCTGGCGCTGGCCCGCGCCGCCGGCCAGTTCGCCACCAGCGGCCGCATCGTCTCCGGCGGCTCGACGCTTTCGATGCAGCTTGCCCGGCTGATCGAGCCGCGCGAAAGCCGCAGCCTCGGCTCCAAGGTCAAGCAGATGCTGCGCGCCATCCAGATAGAGCGGCGGCTGTCGAAACGCGAGATCCTCGAACGCTACCTGACGCTGGCGCCTTATGGCGGCAATCTGGAAGGCGTGCGCGCCGCCTCGCTCGCCTATTTCGGCAAGGAGCCGAAACGGCTCACCGTTTCCGAGGCCGCCCTGCTCGTCGCTCTGCCGCAACTGCCGGAAAAGCGCCGGCCCGACCGCAATTTGAAGATCGCCCACGCCGCCCGCGACCGGGTGCTGACCCGAATGGTCTCCTCCCGCCTGCTCGGCGAGCGCGAGGCCGCACGGGCCGCCCTCGACGATGTCTCGGACCTGCGCCGCACGCTGCCGGCGCTCGCCGCGCACGCCGCCTATGCGATGTTGCCCAAGGCCGTCCCCGGCCAGCCCTTGCAGCTGACGATCCGCAAGAGCGTCCAGGAGGGGCTGGAACAGGTGGCGAGGGACGCGGCCACCAAGCTCGGCCCCCGCCTCTCGGTCGCCATGGTGCTGGCCGACTCCCGCACCGGCGACATCCTTGGTGAAGTCGGCTCGGCCAATTTCTTCGACGCCAGCCGCTCCGGCTGGATCGATATGACAAAGATCGTCCGCTCGCCCGGCTCGACGCTGAAGCCCTTCATCTACGGCCTGGCCTTCGAACAGGGCCTGGTGGCGCAGGAAACGCTGATCGACGACAGCCCCGTCGATTTCTCCGGCTACCGGCCGAAGAATTTCGATATGGGCTACCAGGGCGATGTCAGCATCCGGCAAGCGCTGCAATTGTCGCTCAATGTGCCGGCGATCCGCGTGCTCGACGCGGTCGGGCCAACGCGGCTGATGGCGCGCTTCCGCCAGGCCGGCGTCAGCCCCATACTGCCGGTCAACGAAGCCCCGGGCCTGGCCATCGGTCTGGGCGGCGTCGGGGTGACATTGCGCGACCTCGTCCAGCTCTACACAGGGCTCGCCAATGGCGGCAAGACGCACACGCTGCATGACGGCACCGAGCCTGCCGATGCCGAGCGCACCAGCGCCACCATCCTCGACGGTCAGGCCAACTGGCAGATCATCGACATATTGTCAGGCGTCAAGCCGCCCGAGGGGGCCTTGCAGCGCGGCATCGCCTACAAGACCGGCACGTCCTACGGATACCGCGACGCCTGGTCGGTCGGCTTCGACGGCCGCTACGTGCTGGGCGTCTGGGTCGGCCGCCCCGATGCCGGCGCGGTGCCCGGCCTTTCCGGCTATGTCTCGGCCGCTCCCATCCTGTTCGAGGGTTTTGTCCGCTCGGGCCTCGCCACCGTCCCCTTGCCGGGCAAACCGCCCGGCATGTTCAGCCCCAGACGCGAGGACCTGCCGGTGACGCTCGCCCGCTTCGGCGCCGGGTCGGATGGCCTGGTGCAGGCGACGGTGAGCGAACCCGCACCGACCATCATCTTCCCGCCTGACGGCGCCCGCGTCGATCTCGGCACCAATTCGGCCGACGCCTCGCCACTGGTGCTGAAGCTGCAAGGCGGCCGTGCGCCGTTCCGCTGGCTCGCCAACGGCAAGCCGCTGGCAGGCATCGATCGTCGCCGCACCGCGACCTGGCAGCCCGACGGCGCCGGCTATTCGACGCTGACCGTCATCGACGCCGCAGGGCGTGCGGCGAGTGTGAAGGTGTTTGTCGAATAGACGGCTGCAAGCGATTCATAGGCTTAGCTTTCCAAGGCAGAGGGGGGTGCCTCGCGCAATCCGTTCTTGTCGGCAGCCTCGGCACTGGCAGCAACAGTCCTTGTCGCGGCAACCACCCTCCCCGCTTTGGCCGATGCCCTGCCCGCCGGCTTCGTCCGGCTCGCCGATGTCGATCCCTCGATCCGCCAGGACATACGCTACGCCGGATCGGACAATTTTCTGCATCGCAAGGTGGACGGCTATGACGCCCCGGCCTGCATCCTCACCGAGCAGGCGGCAAAGGCACTGTCCGCCGTCCAGAAAGCGATCGCCGCCAAAGGCCTGACCCTGGTGTTGTTCGATTGCTACCGCCCTGCCCGCGCCGTCGCCGACATGAATGAATGGACGCGCGATGGCGGGTCGCCCGATCCACAATGGTATCCGAAGGTCAGGCGCAGTGAGCTGATCGCCAAGGGTTATGTCGGAGAACTATCGACCCATTCACGTGGCTCGACCGTCGATGTCGCCGTCGCCCGGACGGACCGCAGGTCCAGCCCGAACCAGGCCTGCGGCGCGGGCGATGCCGACACGCTCGATTTCGGCACCGGTTTCGACTGCTTTGATCCGATGAGCGAAACCGCCCACCGCGGCCTTGCCAGTGAAGCGGCGGCAAACCGCAAGATGCTTGTCGACGCCATGCGCGCCGGCGGCTTCAAGAACTATGCAAGGGAATGGTGGCACTTCACGCTGAAAAGCGAACCGTTCGCCAGACAGCGTTTCGACTTTCCCATCACCGCAGATTGATCCACCCGACCAAATTCCACACCTTGCCTCGGCACCGCCCCTTGCTAGATAGGCTGAGTGGCCGGGCCATGGATTCTTCCTTAGGCCGCAAGAGGAAAATATTTCTCCTAACGGCGAAATAGCGTCGAACATTTTCTCAAGAGGGGCAAAAAAGGCAACATTGAATGCATCTAATTTCTACCAATTCGGTAGATTTGGCGCGGGTTCAACGGAGGCAGAAATGACCAAACCTCATTTCAGGAAACTGCTCGGCGCACTGGTCGCCACATCTGTCCAGTTCGGCACGCTCGGTTTCGCGTTTGCCGATACCACCATTCTCAACGTGTCCTACGATCCGACACGCGAGCTCTACAAGGCCTATGACGAAGCTTTCGTCGCGCATTGGAAGGCCGAGACCGGAGAGACCGTCACCGTCCAGCAGTCGCATGGCGGATCGGGCGCCCAGGCCCGCGCCGTGATCGACGGCCTCGACGCCGATGTGGTGACGCTGGCACTTGAAGGCGACATCAACGCCATCGTCTCGAAGGCGAAGAAGATCAATCCGGACTGGCGCACCAAATTCGAAAACAATTCAGCGCCTTACACCTCGACCATCATCTTCCTCGTCCGCAAGGGCAATCCCAAAGGCATTCACGACTGGAGCGACCTCGTCAAGGACGGTGTCCAGGTGATTACGCCCAATCCCAAAACCTCCGGCGGCGCGCGCTGGAACTATCTCGCCGCCTGGGCCTACGCCAACGCCAATGACGGCGGCGACGAGGCCAAGACCAAGGAATTCGTCGGCAAGCTCTACGCCAATGCTCCGGTGCTCGACACCGGCGCGCGCGGCTCGACCGTGACCTTCGCGCAAAAGGGTCTTGGCGATGTGCTTATCGCCTGGGAAAACGAGGCCTATCTGGCGCTCGACGAGTTCGGTGCCGATAATTTCGACATCGTCTACCCGCCGACCTCCATCCTGGCAGAACCGCCGGTGGCGGTGGTCGACGCCAATGTCGATGCCAAGGGCACGCGCAAGGTCGCCGAAGCCTATCTGAGCTGGCTCTATTCCAAAGAAGCGCAGACGATCATCGCCAAGAACCATTATCGTCCTGCCAAGCCCGATCTGGTGCCGGCCGAGGACCTCGCCAAGCTGCCGCCGATCAAGCTCGTAACCATCGACGATCCACAGTTTGGTGGCTGGAAAAAAGCACAGCCTTATCATTTCGGCGATGGTGGTATATTCGACCAGATCTACAAGCCCCAGTAAGCAGTCGATATTCAGGACGACATGACCACAGCACCCGCCCAGGCGGGGTGGCGATTCAGGCAGCCGAGCGTAATTCCGGGTTTCGGATTGACGCTCGGCTTCTCGCTTGCCTACCTCACCCTCATCATCCTCATCCCGCTATCCGGGCTGCTCTGGCGCTCGGCCGCCCTTGGCTGGCCTGAATTCTGGGCGATCGCCACCGATCGCCGCACCATCAATGCGCTGAGAATCAGCTTCGGCACCGCCTTCGTCGCGGCTGCGGTCAACGTCGTCTTCGGCACGCTGGTCGCATGGGTGCTGGTGCGCTACCGTTTCCCCGGCCGCCGCATCGTCGATGCCATGGTCGACCTGCCCTTCGCCCTGCCGACGGCTGTGGCCGGCATCGCGCTGACCACGCTCTACGCGCCGAACGGCTGGATCGGCAAATTGCTGATGCCGCTCGGCATCAAGGTCGCCTATACGCCGCTCGGTATCGTCATCGCGCTGATCTTCATCGGGCTGCCCTTCGTCGTGCGCACCGTGCAGCCGATCATGGAGGAGATCGACAAGGAAGTGGAGGAAGCCGCCGCCACGCTTGGCGCCAATCGCTTCCAGATCATCACCCGCATCCTGTTTCCGGGCCTGGCGCCGGCCATCGTCACCGGCTTCGCCCTCGCCTTCGCGCGTGGCGTCGGCGAATACGGCTCGGTCATCTTCATCGCCGGCAACTTGCCCTACAAATCAGAAATCGCACCCCTGCTGATCGTCATTCGGTTGGAGGAATACAATTATCCGGCGGCGACAGCGATCGCGGCGATCATGCTCGCTCTGTCGTTCATCATGCTTTTGGTCGTCAATCTCGCACAGTCATGGAGCCGCAAGCGCTATGGCTGACCCGGAGATCAAATCCTACGAACCGCATCATGAAAGCCAGTCGGCGGCGGTCACGGAAAGCCGCCCTGCGCGCCTGGCTCTGATGGCCGTCGCCTTCGCCTTCCTCGGCATTTTCCTGCTCTTGCCGCTGATCATCGTCTTCAACGAAGCCTTCGCCAAGGGCATCGGTGCCTACACCGAAGCGCTCAGCAGTGCCGACACGCGCTCGGCGATCCGGCTGACGCTGCTGGTGGCGGCGATCTCGGTGCCGCTCAACATCGTCTTCGGCATCTCCGCCGCCTGGGCGATCGCCAAGTTCGAGTTCAAGGGCAAGGCCTTCCTGACCACGCTGATCGACCTCCCCTTCTCGGTCTCGCCGGTCATATCAGGCCTCGTTTATGTGCTTCTGTTCGGCGCCCAGGGGCTGCTCGGCACCTGGCTGAAAGCGCATGGCATCGTTATCCTGTTTGCCGTGCCGGGCATCGTGCTGGCCACAATC
>NZ_RZTC01000036.1:15810-29686 GCF_004023165.1 Mesorhizobium sp. M7A.F.Ca.MR.176.00.0.0
ATCTTCGTCACCTTCCCCTTCGTCGCCCGCGAGTTGATCCCGCTGATGCAGGAGCAAGGCAATGGCGACGAGGAGGCAGCGCTTTCGCTCGGCGCCAATGGCTGGCAGACCTTCTGGTACGTGACCTTGCCCAACGTCAAATGGGGGCTGCTCTACGGCGTGCTCCTGTGCAATGCGCGTGCCATGGGCGAGTTCGGCGCGGTATCGGTGGTGTCGGGCCACATACGCGGCCTGACCAACACCATGCCGCTGCATGTCGAAATCCTCTACAACGAGTACAACGCCGTCGGTGCCTTCGCCGTCGCTTCATTGCTTGCGGGCCTGGCGCTCGTCACGCTGGTCTTGAAAACACTTCTCGAGATGCGCTACGGCGCCGAGATCGCCGCGACACGCGGGCACTGACAAAGGGACCACTATGGAAGTTCGCGTTGCCAACGTGCGCAAGGAGTTTGACCGGTTTCCGGCGCTTCACGACGTGTCGCTCGACATCAAGTCGGGCGAACTGATCGCGTTGCTGGGACCGTCCGGTTCCGGCAAGACGACGCTGCTCAGGCTGATTGCCGGGCTGGAGCGGCCGACACGGGGAAAGATATTCTTCGGCGACGAGGACGCCTCGCACAAGTCCATCCAGGAGCGCAATGTCGGCTTTGTCTTCCAGCACTATGCGCTGTTCCGGCACATGACGGTGGCGGACAATATCGGCTTCGGCCTGAAGGTCCGGCACGGACCGTCGCGCCCGCCGGCGCAGGAGATCCGCCGTCGCGCCTCCGAGCTTCTGGACCTCGTCCAGCTTTCAGGACTCGAAAAGCGCTATCCGGCGCAGCTCTCCGGCGGCCAGAGGCAGCGCGTGGCGCTAGCCCGCGCCATGGCGATCGAGCCCAAGGTGCTGCTGCTCGACGAGCCGTTCGGCGCGCTTGACGCGCAAGTGCGCCGGGAATTGCGCCGCTGGCTGCGCGAAATCCATGACGCCACCGGCCACACCACCGTCTTCGTCACCCACGACCAGGAAGAGGCGCTGGAGCTTGCCGACCGCGTCGTCGTGATGAGCCAGGGCCGCATCGAGCAGGTCGGCACCGCCGACGATATCTACGACACGCCGAACTCGCCCTTCGTCTACGGCTTCATCGGTGAATCGAGCTCGCTTCCCGTCAAGGTCGAGAATGGCGAAATCTGGCTCGCCGACCGTCCGATCGGGCTTGCCGCGCCCAACGAGCCCTCGGGCGATGCGACGCTCTACTTCCGCCCGCACGATGTCGAATTGCTGGACGGCTGCAGCGGCTGCATCGCCGGCACGGTCGCCGCCAGCCGGCGCGTCGCCGGCACGCGCCGGGTCGAGCTTGAGATCGGCGGAGAGCGCCAGCGGGTCGAAATCGAACTGCCGGTCGATCACCCCGCGGCGCAGAAAAGCCGGGTGGCGTTCCGCCCCGGACGCTGGAAGCTTTTTCCGGCGGCTTGATCCTCTGGTCTATGGCTACGCCAGCCAGTTCTCGACCTTCAGGCCCCTGATCCGGTTGAACTCTCCCGTGTTGGCGGTCACCAGCGTGGTGCCCAATGCACAGGCATGAGCGGCGATAAAAAGATCGTTGTGGCCAATGGTCTGGCCCGCGGCTTCAAGCTCGGCGCGAAGTCCGCCATACTCGGCATCCACCGGCACATCGAGCGGCAAGACAGGAATCTCGGCCAGCAAGTCTTCAACCTTCTTGAACAGCTTGGCCGATCCCTTGTTGGCGCAGCCATATCGCAATTCCGAGGCGACCACGATGCTGGTGCAAACGGCGTCATCTCCCTCGCGCGACATTGCCCTCGCGGCCTTGCCAGCCGGGTTTCGGATCATGTCGCTGATAATGTTCGTATCCAGCATGAACCGCATCTAGAAAATGTCCTCGGATTTGACTGGCGTGTCGTAGATCTCGGGGAAGTCATCTTCAGGATCGAGCGGCGGCTCTTTCGCCCACTGGGCGAGCAACGCGGTGAGGCCAGGTTTGCGAACCGGCTCGATGACAAGACGATCGCCTTCCCGGCTGATCAGGACTTTTTCGCCGGGAAGCTCGAACTCGACAGGAATGCGCACCGCCTGGCTGCGGTTGTTGCGAAACAGCTTCGCCTCCTTGGGCGGCGTTGTTGAATGTCGGCTCTGGGGCATGTTGCAGCTCTTTTGTATATGCCTTTTGTATATGCCATGCAGCGCCGCAAAACAAGGCGCAGAAAAACTCCGACGAAGGTAGCATTCTCCTGGAACAGAATTCCAACATTCATCGACTTAGGCGACATATTTTCCTACGATGAGGCCACGAACCTACGGCGCATGCCTCGTCGCACACCACGCACCCCGGCTATGGTCCCACCATAAATTGCATCGGAGCCTGTTTTCATGAGACGATTTTTCCTCGGGCTTGCCACCGTCGCAGGCCTGTTCCTTGCATCCTCCCAAGCCTGGTCGGCCGACAAACTGCTCAATGCGTCCTATGACGTCGGCCGCGAACTGTTCGTGCAGGTGAACAAGGCCTTCATCGCGCAGCATCCGGGCGTCACGGTCGATCAGTCGCATGCCGGCACTTCGGCGCAGGCGCGTGCCATCGCCGAGGGCCTTGGCGCCGATGTCGTTACCTTCAACCAGGTCACCGACATCGACTTCCTGGTCAAGAAGGACCTCGTCTCGGCCGACTGGCAAAAGGATTTTCCCGACAACGCCTCGCCCTTCTATTCGCTGCCGTCCTTCCTTGTCCGCGCGGGCAATCCCAAGCATATCAAGGACTGGAACGATCTCGTGCGCGACGACGTGCAGGTGATTTTCCCAAATCCGAAAACCTCCGGCAATGCGCGCTACACCTATTTGGCGGCCACCGCCTACGCCAAGGAAGCCTTCAAGGGCGACGAGGCCAAGGTGAAGGAGTTCATCACCAAGCTTTTCAACAACGTGCCGATTTTCGACACCGGCGGCCGCGCCGCGACCACCACCTTCGTGCAGCGCGAGATCGGTGATGTGCTGATCACCTTCGAGTCGGAGACGCGCGGCATCCGCAAGGAGTATGGCGACGGCAAATTCGAGCAGGTCACTCCGACGGTCAGCCTGCTGGCCGAATTCCCCGTCGCGATCGTCGACAAGGTTGCCGACGAGCACGGCACGCGCGATCTGGCCAAGACCTATCTCGACTTCCTCTACACGCCGGAGGGCCAGGACATCGCCGCCCGCAACGGCCTCAGAGCCCGCGACGCCGCTGTGGCGGCAAAATACAAGGCCGATTTCCCCGATATCCGGCTGCTGACGGTGGAAGACGTCTTCGGCGGCTGGGACAAAGTGCAGAAAGAGCATTTCGCCGCTGGCGGCCTGCTCGACCAGACCTACGGCAGCCGCTGAAGGCCGCGATATCTGCGCAGTTGACGGAAAAGCCGGCGCCCTGCCGGCTTTTTTCGTTTTGAACGCCGAAAACCTGGTTATCAGCGGAATATCCGCCTTCTCAGTGCAAAACGTTACAAAGAATCAACGCGTTTGTGCCTAACTGCAATCCGGCGGCTTGTTTTCGCGAAACATCATCGCGCGGCGAAAACGTCATTATTTGCACACAAACAGTCGCCAGATGCGAGTGGTTGGGGCTTCAATGGGTTGATCTGGGCATGCTGACGAAAAAAGGCAAATACGGCCTCAAGGCCCTAGTGCATCTGTCCGGCCTGCCGGCCGGCCAATTGGCTTTCGTCAATGACATCGCGGTGGCCAACAACATCCCGAAGAAATTCCTCGATGCCATCCTTGGCGAGTTGCGCAATGCCGGCTTCGTTCAGAGCCGCAAGGGCAAGGAAGGCGGCTATCGCCTCGCCCGGCCGGCCTCCGAAATCAAGATCGGCCACGTCGTGCGCGTGCTTGATGGGCCGCTGGCGCCGATCCCTTGCGCCAGCCGCACGCAGTATCAGCGCTGCGAGGATTGCGACGAGGCGACCTGCCAGGTCCGCCACATGATGCTGGAGGTGCGGCAGGCGATCGCCGAAGTGCTGGACAATCGCAGCCTTGCCGCCATGCGCGACGCCGACAATGACGATTTCCCGGTTGAACTGACGTCGCAGATATAAACCACTGCAAGCTGACCGCGCTCAGACAGATGTGAGATTCGTGCGTTGAAGGAGGGAGTTCTCCGAATCTCGGGTTTCGAAGCTCGAAATCACGGAAAACCCCATGCAGTTTTGGCCTACCCGTTCACATTTGACGCAGCCTCGAATACAGCGCGTGCGGACGTCGTACCCGCTACATGCTCCGTACCCGCCACACCGAGGTCCATCCATCCTGCATTCACGGCCTCGTACATTTCTTCGGCAGGTCCGCTGTGGCCCCTCGGGATGCCGAATTGTTCGAGCGCTTCCGCCCACCCTGCACGCGGGATTGCAAAGGCTTTCACGTCGAGGTTCAGGACTTCACCCAACTGCTCCGCGACTTCATCCGCGCTGACCATCGAACCAAGCTCGACGATGCGCTGCCCTGACCACGTTGGCCCGGTCAAAAGCGTTGCGAATTCCGCGCCGATGTCGTTCGTCGCGACCATGGTCGATTTCCGGTTTGTCGGATTGTAGAAAGCCGGCAGCGTTCCGCCCTGCGCGACCTGCAACCCGAAAAGAAAATTCTCGAAGAATCCGCCTGCGCGCACAAAAGCAACTGGCGATCTCAGGTCGCGAAAACCTTGCTCCAGAAGGGACAAGGCCGCGATCACCCCGTGCCCGCTGGTTCTGTTCGCGCCCATCGACGAAAGCGCAACCACTCGCGGCGGCGCTGCCTTGGTGAGCGCCTCGACATAGCTTGCAATGACGCCCTTTGCTTCCTTGTAATCGGGCGAAGGCGCCCAGACAGGAGGCAGCATGACGAACGCGCCTTCGACGCCTTCGAGCGCCCGCTCGATGGTTGCCGAATCATTCCAATCGCGGTCAACCAGCTCCACGCCCCGGTTCGCCCAGCTCAACGCTTTCTCGCGGTCGCGGACCAGCGCGCGCACCTTTTTGCCTAGCGCTAGCAAATGCCTTGCCGTCGCGCCGCCCACGTTTCCGGTGATTCCCATTACTAAGAACATGTGTTTTCTCCTGATGTTGAGGGACAGAACTGCCCCTGTTGGTTCAATGGATGAGCGGCAGAATGGCCCGGATACGGGGATCGCGCAGATAGAGGCCGCCCCAGGTCATCGCGCCCAGAAGCAGGGAAATGATTTCCGGCGGCGATCCCAACTCACCGATGCGGAGATGGGCGCAGATGGCACCTCCCAAAAAGCCCGTCACCAGGATCGCGCCGAGGACGGCGGTGACCGGGATGGCGTAGAGGATGGCGCAGGCGAGGATGATCGGACCCACGACGCGCGTCAGATCCATCGCGAACCCGGTTTCCTGCAACATGCTCGCGACCCGTGCCGGCGCGAAAAGCTGAACAGTGCCGTCTGCCATCAAAGCGATAACGACAAACGCGCTCATTATCCGGCCGGCCCACAGGGCGCGATGCAAGGTCATAGTTCCCGGTGTCTGATGCGGGTTCACAGTTTCGGACACTTGTCATTCTCCGATGGGGAGATCCCATATTCGAAGCTTACTGTGCCTCTCAGGCGTGATAAACACCGAGGAAATGAACCGACTGTTCTCTTTTTGGGGAACAATACCGGGGCACGAAAATACAAAATCTCGAACCCATCCTCATTTTCATAACGGTAGCGGAAATGGGGAGCTTCACCCGCGCAGCCGACAGCCTTGGCATCCAAAAGGGGAGAGCCTCAACGGCGGTCCGGAAGCTGGAAGAAGATCTCGGTGTCAGGCTCCTGCACCGGACGACGCGCAGCGTGCGGTTGACGGAAGACGGACGTGCATTTCATGCCCGTGCCCGCGATCTGCTCGCTGAAGTCGATGATCTGCACTCGATGTTCGCAGGCGATCGCGTGGCACTTCGCGGGCGTTTGCGAGTCGACCTTCCGACCGAAGTGGCGCGCACAACGATCGTGCCGGCCTTGCCGGATTTCATGGCGGCGCACCCCCAATTGGAGCTGGAGGTGTCGAGTACGGACCGGCAAGTCGATCTGGTTCAAGAGGGGTTCGATTGTGTATTGCGGCTTGGACCCATTCGCGACGAAACGCTGATCGCCCGCCCGTTGGGCCTGTTGCGCATGGCCAACGCTGCCAGTCCCGCCTATCTGGCGCGCCATGGCGTCCCTCGGTCGCTGGAAGATCTCCAGCGTCAGGAACATAGGACAATTCACTTTTCGACGGTGCTGGGCGCGAGACCCTATGGATGGGAATATCCGGACGGCGACAGCTACGCGACGCTTCAGTTGCCAGGTGCGCTGCACGTCAACAGCGCGCAGACCTACGAAGCCGCCGCCCTCGCCGGCCTTGGTGTGATTCAGGCGCCACTTTTGGGCATTGGCCGATACTTGGAGAGTGGAGCGCTTGTCGAGATCATACCCGATTTTCGTCGACGGGCGCTCGCCGTATCCCTCGTCGTTGCACATCGGAGCAATCTGTCGCGCCGAGTCCGCGCATTCATGAAATGGATCGAAGATGTGCTGACGCCGTATATGGAATAGCGACTGCCGGTCAGCGATCAGCGGTCCGGCGTCGCGGGCGCCAGCTCGCGTTGCACACGCCTGTCCCCCAGGTATAGGGCAAGCGAAATTTGCAGAAGTCTTGAGCGCGGACATGACCTTGCACGTCCCAAGCCGACGCAGTAAAGCGGGGTTCGAAGAACGGGCTGGACCGATGAGGCTTTGGTGGTTCGCAAAATCCCGCAAGGCCGCCCGCAAGCTGCCATCGGCAGCCAGTTTCCGCACTGAAATCATCGCCGACGTCTTCGTCCCGGAACGGGCGGAGGACGTCCGCTTCTTCAGCCGCAAGCTGGTTCACCCCGGCCGGTTTCGCCGCTTTTCCAACAAGGACCTTCGCGAAGGCCTGCTGTCCGTCTTCTATCTCGTGGTGGCAGCGGCGCTGCCGGTGCGCTGGTGGGCGCCGATCTGCGGCCGCATATCGAGGGTTCGCCTCAAGCGCCATATGCGCAAGGAATTCCCGGCCTACGCGGCCGCGACACGCGCGGTGCTTGGCGATGGCATCGATACATGCAAGCTGTTCGAGGGATTGCTGGCGGCGCGCCATCGGCGCCGCCTGCAACTTGCCGCACATCTGGTGGCTGGCCGCTGGTCGCCGACGATCCGGCTGGAGGGACTGGAGGGGCTGCGGTCGGCCTTGCAGCGCGGCCACGGCGCCATCCTCTGGTGCGATCAATTCACCGCCCAGACCATCATCGGCAAGCGCGCGCTATACGAGGCCGGTGTCGAGGCGCATCAGGTGAGCGTCAACACCCACGGTATTTCCGAAAGCGCGTTCGGCCTGCGTTTCCTCAACCCGCCGCTAGTCAATGTCGAAAACCGGTTCCTGAAAAGCCGGGTCGTCTTTGATCGTGACGACGCCTATCAGGTCACCATCCGCATCCAGAAGATCCTGAAGCAGAATGGCGTGGTGACGATGACCAACACCGTCCATGCCGGCACGACTTTCACCGAGGCAGCCATGGGCGAAAGCGGCTGGACGCATCTCGCCTCGGCGCCGGCGAATTTTGCCGCCAGGGGCCGAACCGCCCTGTTTGCCATGTCGACCTTCGAAGTGGTTCCCTTCATCGAGTACCAGGCCGTGCTCTGCCCCGAGTTGACGCCGGAGGCGTCTGTCACCCCGGCGACGGACATGGCCAGGGATGGCGCCAAGAACATGACTGTGCAGGCGCACTACATCCTGCTCAAGCGCGACCGCTTGCTGGAGGCGCTGAGGCTCTACCCCGAGCAGATGCTGACGTGGTCCCGCCGGCAGCGGCTGACCGAGGCGCCGGACAGCACCGGCATCGGAATGGATGAAGGCTCATGACCGGCGTATCAGGCGGACCGCGGCAGCGACGAGCTCACCGACCGGACGTGTGGCATCGAGTGTCAAGGCGCGCTCTTCCGCAACCGGCGGCTCGAGGATGGCGAACTGGCTGTCGACCAGGCTTGCCGGCATGAAATGGCCTTTGCGGCTGCCGACACGCTGCCTGGCCGTGGCAGGGTCGATCTTCAAATAGAGGAAGACGATTTCCGGGCAGAAGCTGCTCAGCCGGTCGCGGTAGCTGCGCTTCAGTGCCGAGCAGGCGGCAACCACGCCCTGTCCGCTGCCCACAGACTCCGCGATGCGCTCGCCGATCGCGTCGAGCCAGCCTTCGCGCAGTTGATCGGTAAGCGGTTCGCCGCTTGCCATGCGTGCGACGTTTTCCGGCGGGTGCAGCCTGTCGCCCTCGATGAAGGTAACACCCAGCGCGGCCGCCAGCGCAATACCGACGGCCGACTTGCCGCAGCCGGCGACGCCCATCACCACGATGGCCGGAGGCACCGAGCCGGGAGCGCCCGCTGGCGCCTGTGCTGCCTTTTCGTCCACGGTCAGCGGCTTGCCGGCGCGCGGCCGTAGAGCAGCAGCATGGCGACAATGACGACGCCGTAAATGATCTGCCGCCCCGCCTCCGGCATCTGCATGACGGAGAGGATGGACTGCAGCAGCGTGATGAGGATGACACCGGCGACCGTGCCGAGATAGGAGCCGCGCCCGCCCAGGATCGAGGTGCCGCCAAGCACCACCGCGGCGATCGACGGCAGCAGATAAGCGTCGCCCATCGACTGCGCCGCCTTGGAGGCATAGCCAGCCAGAAGCACGCCGCCGAAAGCCGAGAGCCCGCCGGAGACGGCGAAGGCGACCATCACCACGCGCCGCGTATCGATGCCGGAGAGATACGCCGCGCGTTCGCGGTTGCCGATGCCGTAGACGGTGCGGCCGAAGCTGGTACGGGTCAGCACGAACACCATCGCGGCTCCGATCAGCACCCAGATGATGACCGCGTTGGGCACGCCCGGAATGGCGAAGCCGGTCGCCAGGTAGCGCATCGCGCCCGTTGCCGAATCCTGCGGCGAGAAGCCGCCTGTGTAGACCACCATCAGCCCTTGCGCGACAGCGTTGGTGGCCAATGTGATGATCATCGAGGGGATGCGCAGATAGGCGACGCCGATGCCGTTGACGACGCCGATCAGCATGCCGCAGAAAATACCGAACGGCATGGCCAGCGCCACGCCGACCGGGCCGTACGCCGCCGCAGCGCAGGCCATCATGGCGCCCGCTGCCACCGCCCATGGCACCGACAGGTCGATCTGGCCGAGCAGGATGACCAGCATCATGCCGGTTGCGATGACGCCGAGGAACGAAGCCACCTTGAGCTGCTGCAGAAGATATTCAGGCGACAGGAAGCTTCTGGAATAGAGGCTGCCCAGGAACAGCAAGAGAACGATGCAGGCAAAGGCCGTCAGCACCGCCGGATCGGCGCGGCGGATGAATCTGGGCATGCGGCCGGCAATGCCGCCAAGTGTCGTTTCGCTCACAGGAACCACTCCAGCCGGTTGCGGACCCGAAACAGGGCGAAGGCGCCGAGGCTGACGGCGACCAGCAGGATAACGCCCTGGAACAGCGGCTGCCAGAGCGGATCGAAATCGAAGACGAAGAGCAGGTCGCCGATGGTGCGGAAAGCCAGCGCGCCGAAGATCGCACCGATAGCGCTGCCCTTGCCCCCGAACAGCGAGACGCCGCCGAGCACCACGGCGGCGATCGAAAACAGCGTGTAGGCATTGCCGCTGGCATAGGCCGCCTCGCCCGTATAGGTGAAGAAGGTCAAAAACAGGCCGCCGATCGCCGCCAGCAATCCGGCCAGCGTGTAGGCAGCGAACTTGCCGCGCCGGATCGGCACGCCGGACATGTAGGCCGCCGTCTCCGATGATCCGGCCGCGTAAGCCGCGCGGCCAAGTACCGAGCGGCTGAATGGCACCCAGATCACCAGCACGATGGCGAACAGGACGACCAGGCTCGCCGGCACCACGCCGAACACACGGCCGGTCAGCGCATCGGCCAGATCCTCATTGACCGAGCCGCCCGGAAATGGCCGCAGCAAAAGGCCGATGCCGTAATAGACGGCGCCAGTGGCAATGGTGGCGACGATCGGCTGCAGCCGGCCATAGATGACGATGGCGCCGTTGATCGCGCCGCACAGCAGCCCCACCGCCAGCACGGCGATGACACCGAGCGTCGTCTGCATCGGCGTGCCGACCACCAGCCAGGAGGCGAGGCAGTTGGTGAGCAGGAAGATCATACCGACGGACAAGTCGATGCCGGCGGTGATCACCACCAGCGTCTGCGCCATGGCGACAAAGGCGAGCAGCACGCCCTTGTTCGACGCCGTCTGCACGACATTGGCGGTGAAGCCCGCCGGATGGTTTGAGGTGTAGATGACGAACATGACGATGAAGATGCCGAGCGCCAGCAGAGTTCCGCGCTGCTCGGCCAGCCAGTAGCGCCAATCTTTCACGCGCTTGCTCCCAGGCCCACCGGGCTCTCCTCGCCATGGATGTTGAGCGCGCTTGATATCAGCGCCCGCTCGGTGATCTCGGCACCGACCAACTCGCGCTTGACCGCCCCGTCATAGAGCACCAGCACGCGATCGCAGCAGCCGATCAGTTCATCATAGTCGGTCGAGTAGAACAGGATCGCAGCACCCGCGTCGGCCAGTTTGCGCATCAGCTGGTACAGCTCCTGCTTGGTGCCGACGTCGATGCCGCGCGTCGGATCGTTGAGCAGGATGATGCGCGGCTGGCGCATCAGCCATTTGGCGATGACCACTTTCTGCTGGTTGCCGCCCGAAAGCGCGCCGACCGGAATGTCGAGGCCTGCCGTCTTGATCGCCAAAAGGCCGACCATGTCGTCGATCAGCCGCTGCTCGGCGGCGCGATCGATGATGCCGGCTTTCGACAGCCGGTCGAGCGCCGCGAAGGACAGGTTCTCGCGCACCGTCATCGGCAGCATCAGGCCTTCAGTCTTGCGGTCCTCGGGGATGAGCGCCATGCCGATGCCGTCGTCGCGCGCAACGGATGGGCTGGTGATCGACACCGGCTTGCCGTCGATCAGGATCTGGCCGCTGAGGCCCCGCAGCACGCCGAAGAAGGCGAGCAGCAATTCGCGCTGGCCCTGACCGTCGAGGCCGCCAATGCCGACCACCTCACCTGCCCTGACGGTCAGCGAGATGTCGTGCAGCCGGTCGGCCCAGGAGAGCTTGCGGGCCTCTAACCTGGGGGCTGCGGTGGCAGGCACCGCCGCCGGCTTGGGCGGAAAGATATGGCTGTATTCGCGACCGATCATCAGTTCGACCACTTCGTTGTCGCTCTTTGTGCCTGCCTTGTAGCTGGCGACATTGCGGCCGTTGCGAAACACCGTGCAGTGGTCGGCAAGCTCGGCGATCTCGTTCATGCGGTGCGAGATGTAAAGCAGCGCCAGCCCTTCCGAGCGCAATCGCTTGAGCACGCTGAAGATCTTGGCAACGTCGGTCGCGGTCAGTGCCGAGGTCGCCTCGTCGAGGATCAGGATGCGCGGCTTCCTGGCCAGCGCCTTTGCGATCTCGACCATTTGGCGGCGTGACAGCGGCAGGTCCTTGACCAGCGCCAGCGGGGGGATATCGTGGATATCGGCGGCGCCCGCGCGTGCCAGCGCCTCCTCGGCGATGCGGCGCTGCGCCTTGCGGTCGATCATGCCAAAACGCTTCGGCGGATCGGAAATGACTATGTTGTCGGCAACGCTGAGTTCGGGAACCAGCGACAGTTCCTGGAAGATGCAGACGATACCGGCCTTATTGGCCGCGCCTGGCGAGGCGAATGTCACTTCGCGTCCATCCAGCGTCATGCGCCCTTCGTCGGGCGCGACGACGCCCGCCATAACCTTGATCAGCGTCGATTTGCCGGCGCCGTTTTCGCCGAGAATGGCGTGAATGCTGCCGGATGAGACCGAAAGCTCGGCCTTTTCCAACGCCCGCACACCACCATAGCGCTTGGATATGCCTTCCATCCGGAAGAGCGGAACCATACCGTCCATCGGCCCTCCCGAGGCACTTTTGACGACCAGGGATATCGAATGGCCGGCGCCGCGGGAGATCCCGCGGCGCCTTGTATGCTGCCTATTGGTCCGCCTTGGTCTGGCCCATGATTTCCTGCGCCGTGAAATTGATGCCGCAGGTCGGGAAGGAGTTGCCGACGAAGAAATTGTCAGACTGGTCGGGGAAGAAATCCTGACCGGCTTTGAAGTTCGGATCCTCGACAATCGCCAGCGGCAGTTTGACCGCTTGCGGAACGACATTGCCTTCGAGTGCGGCAATCGCCGTCTTGATGGCAACCGCCACCTGGGCCGGACCGGTGCCGGCCGATGAGCATTTCAGCCCGTCCGCAGCATGAGCGGCGCAGAACTTGCGGAAGCCATTCTCGGTCTCGCCGCCGAACGGCACGAAGGGATGCTTGGCATCGATCATCGCCTGCACGATGCCGGTGTCGCCACCCTGTCCGGTCACGCCGTCGAAGGGGCCGTTGGTTGCGATGGCGTCGGCCGAGGCCTTTTGCGCCACGCCGTCATCCCATTTGCCGACCACCTCGGTGACCTCCCACTTCTTCCCGGACGCGTCGAGAGCCTCATGGATACCGTTGTGGCGGTCGGTGTCGACCGATGTCCCGGCAACGCCGCGCACTTCGAGCACCTTGCCGCCATTCGGCACATGCGTGACCAACCATTTGCCCCACAGCTCGCCAAGACCTTTCTGGTCGACGTTGACGTTGATGGCGTCCTTGGTGTCGAGAATGTTGTCGAAGGCAACCAGAATGACACCGGCTTCCTTGGCGCGCTTGATCACCGGCCCGAAAGCGGTCGGGTTCTGGGCGTTGACCACGATCGCGTCATAGCCGGAATCAATGAAGTTATTGATTGCCGAGATCTGTGCCGGCACGTCTTCTCCGGTCGAGACGACCTTGAATTCCTTCAGCTTTGCAGCAACGTCCTTCTGGGCTGCATAGGCCTTCGCAGTCTGCACCATCTGGATACGCCACGTGTTGGCGATATAGCCGTTGGCGAGCGCAATGCGGTAAGGGCCGTCCTTCTTGGGGAACTTGAAGAACTGCGTATCCGCAGCCCAGGGTGCGAAGCAATCCGGCTCGGCCGCTGGACCCTTGACGATTTCGGGGCCCGCAGCAATCGCCGACGAGCTCAACATGACGAATGCAGTGGCGGCAACGATGCCACCAACAAGTGACTTGATCATCGATATTCCTCCCAATTGCAGTTCTGTTTGTTATTTGACTTTGCGAAGTCTCGCGCGATGCCCGGCACCTCCTGCCTTGGCCACGCTTTCATTGGTCGGTGAATGGCCGACCCGGTTCCTCCCCTTGTCCCCGTCAGCAAAGCTGAAACTATCATATTATCCATAATAAACAAGTATCAGTTGTCGCTTATGTATAATAAACAGGCGTTATCTCTCCCACATGCGCCTGTCAAACAAGGATGGTAGCGCTACCAAACTGGCGTGTAAACCGGCATTCGCACAGTCGCTTCTGTGCGTTTCAACGCGCCGTGCTCTCGCGGCGCTTGAGCTCGAAACCGAGGTCGACGATCCGTTGCTCCGGTCTGTTGCCGGCGATCGCCGCCAGCGCCATGGCGACGGCACGCCGGCCGATCTCATAACGATGGGTGCGGATGCTGGTGACCGAAGGAAACGCCACCTGCATCATGTCGAGATCGTTGAAACCGACGATGCCGATCGTCGTCGGCACCGCGATCGAGGCTCGATGGCATTCGAACAAGACGCCGAGCGCGATGTCGTCATTGTTGCAGAAGACACCGTCGAGTGTCGGCACCTTGGCCAGCGCGTCGCGGAACATCTCGCGGCCGAGCGACACGCTGGACAGCACCGGCGTGGTGGTGACGAGGCGCGGGTCGAACAGGCCCGCGGCCTCCATCGCCGCGCGATAGCCGGCAAGGCGCCGCTGCGAACGCGGGTCCA
>NZ_RZTC01000036.1:29695-30104 GCF_004023165.1 Mesorhizobium sp. M7A.F.Ca.MR.176.00.0.0
GGTCCATGCGTGCGCCGATGAAGCCGATGCGGCGATAGCCGGCCTCGATCAGATGCTCGGTCGCCGCCCTGCCGCCATCGAGATGCGAGAAGCCGACCATCATGTCGACCGGATCTGGACCGGTTTCCATGACCTGCACCACGGGGCAGCCGGCACTTTCCAGCAGCTTTCGCGAGGCCGGTGTCTGATCGATGCCGGCGACGATCAGCGCAGCTGGCCGCTGCGAACCGAACAGCTGCAGCAGCCGCTCTTCCTCGAGGCCGGAATAGTGGGTGTTGCCAAGCTGGATGCGGAACGGGCTGGCCGACAGGCTGTCATAGATGCCGCGCACCACCTCGGCGAAGACGTTGTTGGTGAGCGACGGCACCAGCACGCCGAACACCTCGGCGCGCGCCGAGGCCAGCGCCCG
>NZ_RZTC01000036.1:30114-46793 GCF_004023165.1 Mesorhizobium sp. M7A.F.Ca.MR.176.00.0.0
AGCGCCCGCGCATTCGGGTCCGGCACGTAGCCCAGTTCGTCGACAGCGGCCTGGATCTGGCGGCGCAATTCTTCGGAGACACGCTCCGGCTCGCGCAAGGCGCGCGACACGGTAATGGCGCCGACGCCGGCCTTGCGCGCGACATCCGCGATGGTCGGGCGGCCGCCGCCCCGGCGCGAGCGCGGCTTGGTCAAGGACGCACTCCTGGCGACTGGCTTGTGCAGCCAAGCGCCTTTAGAACCATATTCAGGGTCTTTGCCACCGTCGTCATGCCAAACCGGCCTGTTGCCGCACCCATTCGCCTTCCGGCGTCGCGCAGCCTTGGGTGGTTGTCAAGCCGCGCAGCTCCCGGACCATTGGGCACGGTGAGCTCACGCCATCACGGCTGTGCTGCGCCGTGCCTTCCAGAACAGCAGCCCGATCGCCACCAGGTTCAGCAAATTCCACGCGATGCCGTTGAGGAATGCGGCGGCGTAGGAACCGGTCAAATCGTAGATCCAGCCCGACATCCAGCCGCCGATCGCCATGCCGAAGATGGTCGCCATCATGACGATACCGATACGCTGGCCGGCCTCGTTGGCCGGCATGTAATCGCGCACGATGATCGCGTAGCAAGGCACGATGCCGCCCTGCGACAGGCCGAACACCAGCGACACCACATAGAGCGAGGCAAGCCCGTCGAACGGGATATAGAACAGGAGCGACAGACACTGCAGCACCGAGCCGATCATCAATGTCCACACAGCGCCGATACGGTCGGCGAGAAAGCCGGACGCCAGCCGGCTGACGACGCCGCCTGCCATCATGATCGACAGCATGTCGGCGCCATGCGCCACGCCGTAGCCGAGATCCATGCAATAGGCGACGATATGCACTTGCGGCATCGACATCGCCACGCAGCAGCCGAGCCCGGCGACGACCAGCAGCACCTGCAAGGCCGCCGGCGACAGCGAGATCGGCTGCACCGACCGGCTTCCGGGCGAACCCGCGACGGCCGCCGCCGGGGCACCGCGCCGCAGCATCAGCACCAGCGGCACCATTGTCACCAGGCAGAAGATGCCGATTGCCGCATAGGTGAAGCGCCAGCCTTCCGCCTTCATCAGCGTCGGCATGATGGTCGGCCACAACGCCCCGGCAAGGTAATTGCCGGCCGCCGCCGCCGTGACCGCGACACCGCGACGACGGTTGAACCAGTGCGAGATATCGGCGATCAGCGGCCCGAAGATCACCGACGTGCCGACACCGATCAGCACTCCTTGGGCAAGCGTGAATTGCAGGATCGAGGTGGACAGCGCCGCGAGCAGCAGGCCGGCGGAAAGCGCAATCGAAGAGAGCAGCGCCGGGATCCAGTAACCCATCCGGTCGATGGCGCGGCCGACCAGCACGTTGCCGGCGGCGAAACCGACCATGGTCGCGGTGTAAGGCATGGACGCCGCGGCGCGGTCGACGCCGAACTCGGCCTGCACCGCGGGCAGCACGACGACGACAGCCCACATGCCCACGGCGCCGATCGTCGCCAGCAGCATCGAGATGGCAAGCCGCATCCAGGCATAGGAGCTGTCGATGCCGGGGCCGGGCTGGATGCTGTCGGTTCGGGTCAAGGCGTTTCCTGTCGGCGGTCTCGGAGATCGGCTGCCGTTTGCGCCACTATCGGCGCATTCTCAGGCCGCAGCAGCGCCACAGCGGGCAAATCCGTGGCTCCAGAGCCAGGCCGGAACCGATGCCGATGTGCAGAGTTTTCACGGCAACCCACCCTGCAAAGGAGTCCAGCGATGACCGCCACCAGGAAAAAATGGTCGGCCGAGGTGACCGAGCACAGCAACGCAATGGATCTTGAGGATCACGTCTTCGAATCCGACGACGCCAGGAAGATCGCCGGCTCGCTGAAACGATCCGCCGAACACAGCCACAGGCGCAAGGCCGAGCCTTTCCAATCCGCCATGTCGATGCTGAATTTTTACATCAACCGCGCCGGCAAGAACTTGCCTGCCGCGCGCAAAAAAGTGCTTGAGGACGCCAAGGACGAACTGCGCAGCGCCTTCGGACGTGACAAGGATGATTAGCGGCGGCCGGCCCTACCGGGCGCGGATGACGCCGTCTGTGTTGGCGAGCAGTTTGCGCACTGCATTGCGCGCGGCGTCGGGGCGCTGTAGGCGGATGTTCTTCTCGATCGCCTCGTGCAGCTTCTGCGCGTGGTTGAGATCGTCGATCTCCCGCGTCGTATAGGCAAAGAGGTGATCGAACGCGGATTCGATCAGTACGCCGAGCGGCACCAGAAGGTCGTTGCCCGAAGCCCGCAGGATGGCAAGATGGAAGCGCGTGTCGGCGCGGGTCCGCTCCTGCAGGCTCGTCGCCTCTCCCATCTCCCGGCAGGCCAGGCTGATCTCAGCCATCTGCTCGTCGGTTCTTCGCATGGCGGCAAAGGCGGTCGCTTCCGGCTCGATGATGTGGCGGAATTCCTGCACCGTCTTGAGGAACACTTCGCGGTCCGGCGACGTCGCGTACCAGGCAAGCACATCGCGATCGAGCAGGTTCCAGCGTTCCTTCGGCTCGACCCAGCTGCCGATCTTGGGGCGTGAGGCCAAAAGGCTCTTGGCCATCAGCATCTTGATGGCTTCGCGCACCGCCGAGCGGCTGACGCTGAAGGTCTCCGACCATTTCGCTTCATTGGGCAGGATAGTGCCGGGCGGATAGTCGCCGCGCACGATCCTGAGGCCGATTTCGCTGGCCAGCGAGGCGTGGACGCTGGAGCCTGGAATACGCGCGGCGTCCGCGCGGCGAACGCCGCCCGGACGGTCCCCGGAGGCCGCTTTCCCCAACGATTTTTCCTTGTTCGGCTTCGCGTCCCGCATGGGTTCCAGAAAGTCCGTATTAAGCAGGCTGTCAAGCGCGGCAAGCGGCTTGCACCGCAAAGCCGCCCGCTGTGCACAGATCAGCCCCGGTCCGCCGCTTGATTGGCATGTCGATATTCAAGTCAGGCCGAGCCGAGAATGATGGATTTCGAGAACCGGAGCGCAGCGTACTTTTGGGTACGTGAGCACAGTTCTACCGCAACGCGGTAGAACGGGAAGCGCAGAAAGCCGTCATTCGCAGGCCGGCATCACCTGAATGTCGACATGCCTAGGCCTGTTTGACGTATTTGCGCCAACTATGCTCCGGGCGGAAGCCCAGCACGTCGCGCGCCTTGCGGTTGGAGAGCAGCGTCTCGTATTCGCCGAGCTCGGCCTTGACCGGCACGCCGGGGTAGAACCGCTTCAGGAGTTCGGCGGTCGGCAGGTCGGACGAGGTGTCGTCATTGGCCGCGTTGAACACCTGATAGCCGAGCCCGTCCTTCTCGATGGCGCGCAGCGTGATCTGGCCGAGGTCGCGCGCGTCGACATAGCTCCAGGCGATGCGCTTGCGGAAACCCGGATCGGCGAACCATTTCGGAAACAGCGAATATTCGTGCGGCTCGATGACGTTGCCGATGCGCAGGGCGTAGATGTCGGTGCCGTTGCGTTGCGCAAAGGCCCGCGCCGTTTTCTCGTTGACGACCTTGGACAAAGCATAGCTGTCCATCGGATCGACATCATACTCCTCGTCGAGAGGGAAATATTTGGGATCGCGCGGCTCGTTGGCGAACACAAGCCCATAGGTCGTCTCGCTGGAGGCGATGATAATTTTGCGGATACCGAGCTTCACCGCCGCCTCGATGACATTGTAGGTGCCGAGCGCATTGATGCGAAACACCTCGTTGTCGGTGGTGATCATGATGCGCGGGATGGCAGCGAAATGCACCACCGCATCGACCGGCTGCGGGCGCAGCGAGGGGTCGAATTCATGCAGGCCCATATAGCTCGACAGTGCGTTGAACACCTGCCCGCTGTCGGTGATGTCGGTGATCAGCGTGCGCACCTTGGGATTGTCGAGCGGCTTGGTGTCGATGTTGAGCACCTGGCAGCCTTGCTCGACCAGATATTGGACGACATGGCGTCCGGCCTTGCCGCTGCCGCCGGTGAACATGATCCGCTTCGTCATTTTGCTCTCCACATCCTCAGGAATTTATGTGTATTGTCAGACAATATCGCCATCCGCAACCACCTCGCCTGCAAAACGGCAGCGCCTGACATCAATCATTGCAACAGGACTTGAAGACATGAACACGACTGCCGCGAGCGAAAAGATCGGCTTCATCGGGCTTGGCCTTATGGGCCACGGGATCGCCAAGAACATCGTCGACAAGGGCTACAGCCTGACCTTCCTCGGCCGCAAGAACCGCAAACCGGCGGAAGACCTGCTTGGCCGCGGCGCCACGGAAGCATCGACCTCGCGCGATGTGGCGGCGGCATCTGATATCGTCTTCATCTGCGTCACCGGTTCGCGCGAGGTCGAAGCCATCATTCGCGGCCCCGGCGGCCTCAAGGAGGGCTTGAAAAAGGGCTCGGTCGTCGTCGACTGCTCGACCTCCGATCCGGTCTCGACGGTGGCGCTGGCAGCGGAACTCAAGGCGCTCGGAATCGATTTTGTCGACGCGCCGCTCAGCCGCACGCCGAAGGAAGCCTGGGAAGGCACGCTCGACGCCATGGTCGGCGCGCCGGACGCCCTCTTTGCCAGGGTGAAGCCGGTGATCGAAACCTGGGCCGGCCGCATCGTCCATATCGGCGACACCGGCGACGGCCATCGCATGAAGCTGCTCAACAATTTCATCTCGCTCGGCTACGCCGCGATCTATTCCGAGGCGCTGGCGCTGGCTGAGAAGGTCGGCATCTCGCCGCCGCGCTTCGACAGCGTCATTCGCAATGGCCGCATGGATTGCGGCTTCTACCAGACCTTCATGCGCTGGACGCTGGAAGGTGACCGCGACGCGCACAAATTCACCATCGCCAATGCCTTCAAGGACCTGACCTATCTGGAATCGATGGCGGGTGCGGCCGGTATTGCCAATCCGCTCGGCAACGCCACCAAGAACTCCTTCGCCGGTGCCCATGCAACCGGGCCGGCCGAGCAATTCGTGCCGATGCTGGCTACGCATATCGCTGGGGTGAACGGTGTCGACCTGATGCCGATGAAGGATGGCAAGAAGCAGACCATTTGACCGATTACCCAACCCTGGCGCCGGTCACCGCCTCCACCGCCCTATCCCATCGTCGGTATCTGCAAGCAGCTTGTGCACGGCGTTGCGCGCGGCGGCTGGGCGCTGCAGGCGGATGTTCTTTTCGATCGCCTCATGCAGCTTCTGCGCCTGGCGCTGATCGGCGACCTGCTGTGTCGTGAATGCGAAGAGATGGTCGAGGGCCGACTCGATCAGCACGCCGAGCGGCACCAGGAGGTCGTTGCCGGAGGCGCGCAGGATGGCCAGATGAAAGCGCGTATCGGCGCGGATACGCTCCTGCAGGCTCAAGGCCTCGCCCATCTCGCGGCAGGCCTGGCTGATTTCCGCCATTTGCTCGTCGCTGCGCCGTATGGCGGCAAAGGCCGACGCTTCCGGTTCGATGATATGACGAAACTCCTGCACGGTTCGCAGGAACGCCTCGCGGTCGGGCGCCGTCGCGTACCAGGCCAGCACGTCGCGATCGAGCAGGTTCCAGCGCTCCTTCGGCTCGACCCAGCTGCCGATCTTGGGGCGTGAGGCCAGCAGGCTTTTCGCCATCAGCATCTTGATGGCTTCGCGCACCGCCGAACGGCTGACATTGAAGATCTCGGCCCATCTGGACTCGTTGGGCAGGATGGTGCCGGGCGGATAGTCGCCACGCACGATCCGCAGGCCAATCTCGCCGGCCAGCGAGACATGGACGCTCGCTCCCGCAAAATGCGCGGCACCGGCCTTGCGCATGACAGCCGGGCCGTGGCTGGCTTGTGCCTTGGCCCGGTCGGTTTGCTTGCTTGACTTCTCGTCCGGCATCCACGTTCCAATGCGTCGACCGTCTGTCGTCCGGATT
The DNA here is from genome assembly GCF_004023165.1 of Mesorhizobium sp. M7A.F.Ca.MR.176.00.0.0. NCBI lineage: Bacteria > Pseudomonadati > Pseudomonadota > Alphaproteobacteria > Hyphomicrobiales > Phyllobacteriaceae > Mesorhizobium > Mesorhizobium sp. M7A.F.Ca.MR.176.00.0.0. The sequence continues at coordinate 36,033 of NZ_RZTC01000036.1, forward strand.
GAGCCGAACCGCACGGGCGCCGATCTCGTTGCCGAAAAATCCAGATCACGGGCACGGCAAAGCCGGAGCCGGTTGCCCCAACCATTGCGTCCGTTCGGGAATTATCGCTTCCGTTCAGGAATGACGGGGCGCCCGCAACCGGGCGCCCCGAAATCGAGAACCTACTTCTGGATGCAGGTGTCGACCGTATCCTTGGTGCACTCGTCGAGGCCGGTGAACACCGGATCGGCGACTGCCTTGCCTTCGATCAGGTCGATCATCACCGACGGTGCCTTGTAACCCATTTCGAACGGCCGCTGACCGACCAGAGCCGTCACGAGGCCGTCACGAGCGATCGCCACTTCGTCGCCGATCGTGTCGGCGGCGCCGATGACGAAGTCGTTGCTGGCGATCCGGTCCTTGAGCGGCCCGAACAGATCGCGATAGGGCTGCGGCGCGCCGAACAGCGGCCAGCCGCCCATGATGCCGAAGGCGTCCAGCTTGGGGTTGGCGGCGAGGATGTCGGTCATCGCTTGTACGCCCTTGGCGCCGTCGTCATTGGTGAACACCGGGCAGCCGGCGACTTCGGTCCAGCCACCTTCACCGGCAAGTGCGGCAAGGCCTTCCTTGCCCGACAGTGCGTCACGCATGCCTTGCGCACGGCGCAGGATGTTGTCGGCTGCCGGGTTGCCTTCGATGGTGCAGATCGTGCCACCATTCGGCTTGCCCTTCTTGATGTACTCGCCGATCTTCTTGCCCATCAGGTAATTGTCGGTACCGAGATAGGTCTTGCGAAGACCTGCGTCTTCCTTGCTGAGATCGGCATCGACCGTCATGATCGGGATCGTCGGATTGGCGCTCTTGATCGTCTGCGCGATCAGCGGCGCATTGGACGGCGAGATGGCCATCGCCACCGTGTCGGCCTTGCTCAGCATGTCCTGGACGATCTGCGCCTCGCCGGCCTCGTCCGAAGTCGACGCCGGACCGGTGTAGAAGCATTCATACTCCGAGCTGGCGTTTTCCTTGTTCCATTTCTCGCAGCCCTGGTGGATGGCCTCGAAGAACGGATTGTCGAGACCTTTCACGACAATGACGAGCTGTTTCTTGGCCAAAGCCGGCCCGGCACCCAACGCCATTGCGGCGACGGCGGCGAGCAAAAGTGTCTTCCTCATGTCAGTCCTCCCTTGAAACAAACGGACACGGCGTGCCCGCCATACAGATCGACCGGATGCGTGATGACCGAGGGTCGTTTCGAGCGCTCGTGTCGCCAGGACAGATCGATAAGCATTTCCAGATTCGGCTTCAGATCAGCTCACACACAGGTGCCGCCGGATGCTGGGCCGTCAAACCTCCGCCGATTCCGGCCGGCGAACCGCCAGCGGGGATCGACATAATCTCCTCCGACGCTTAGCTAATATCGGCTTGGCGCCAACGTCAATGGTATTTGTCCTACAAAACGGATTTTTAAAATAGTCCTGGCCCAATTCGTCCGACAATTGATTGACGTGCGCCGGCTTTTGCGTAAAAGAACGCTAACGCCGACTTCGGGAGGAGCCGGGGAGAGCGAGGCCTAAGCAGCGTCGGCATCCATGCCGGGAACAGCAGCAGGTCGCAATCAAGGGGAGGCAAAGGCTGGTGGCGGTTCTCGAACTCACCAACATCTCAAGGCATTTCGGCGCCATCCAGGCTGTCAACGACGTTTCGCTGTCGATCGAGCCCGGACAGGTGGTCGGCCTCATGGGCGACAACGGCGCCGGCAAGTCGACGCTGGTCAAGATGATCGCCGGCAATTTCCGCCCGAGCCATGGCACCATGCACATGGACGGCAAGGAATTGATCCTGCACAAGCCGGCGGAAGCCCGCCAGCACGGCATCGAGATCGTCCACCAGGACCTTGCGCTTTGCAACAATCTGACCGCCGCCGCCAATGTCTATCTCGGCCGCGAGCTGCGGCGCGGCGTCGGGCCCTTCCGCATCCTCGACTATGCCTCGATGTACAAGCGCGCCGGCCAGCTCTTCGCCGAATTGAAGTCCGAAACCCGTCCGCGCGATCTCGTCAAGCAGATGTCGGGTGGCCAGCGCCAGGCGGTTGCCATCGCCCGCACCATGCTGTCGCAGGCCAAGATCGTGCTGATGGACGAACCGACGGCGGCGATCTCAGTGCGCCAGGTCGCCGAAGTGCTGAACCTGATCCGCCATTTGCGCGATCAGGGCATCGCCGTCGTGCTGATCAGCCACCGAATGCCTGACGTCTTCACCGTCGCCGACCGCGTCATCGTCATGCGGCGCGGCCGCAAGGTCGCCGACAAGACGATTGCGTCGAGCTCGCCCGAGGAAGTCACCGGGCTGATCACCGGCGCCATCGAACAGGTTTGATTTCAGCGAATTTCACCACGCACAGCAGATGAAGGTCGACGATGGCACTGACAATTGACCAGCCGATCGAACACAAGCAGCAATCCTTGGCCGCGAGAGTGTTTGCCAGCCAGACCTTCTGGGTGGTGATCGCCGTTATCCTCGCCTGCGTGTTCCTGTCGTTTGCCACCGACGCCTTCGCCACCTCGAAGAACCTCTACAACATCACCCGCAACATCACCTTCGTCGCCATCATCGCGCTCGGCATGACCTTCGTCATCATCACCGGCGGCATCGACCTGTCGGTTGGCTCGGTACTATGCCTGTCGTCAATGGTGCTGGCCGTCACCATGCATGCCGGCTACTCGATCGAGGTCGGCATCCTGGCCTCCATTGCCACCGCGCTCGCCATTGGCGCCTTTAACGGCGTGCTGATCGCCTATCTCGGCTTTCCACCCTTTGTGGTGACGCTCGGCATGTTGTCGATCGCCCGCAGCCTCGCCATGGTCGCCTCCAACAACACCGTCGTCTTCCAGTTCGGGCCGGACCACGCCAAGCTTCTGTCATTGGGCGGCGGCGCCTGGGTGTTCGGCATCGCCAATCCAGTGCTTTACATGATCCTTCTGGCGCTGATCACCGGCTTCATCCTGCGCTGGACGAAGTTCGGCCGCCACATCTTCGCCATTGGCGGCAACGAGCACGCGGCAACGCTGACCGGCGTTCCGGTGCGCCAGATCAAGGTTGCCGTCTACATGATCTCGGCGCTGTCCGCCGGCATTGCCGGCATCATCCAGACCGGCTGGCTGGGCGCCGTCACCACCAATCTCGGCACCGGCATGGAGCTGCAGGTAATCGCCGCAACCGTTATCGGCGGCGCCAATCTGGCTGGCGGCGTCGGCACCGCCTTTGGCGCCATCGTCGGTGCGGCCCTGATCGAGGTGATCCGCAACAGTCTCGGCCTGCTCGGCATCAATGCCTTCTGGCAAGGCGTGTTCATCGGCGGCGCCATTCTGCTGGCGGTGCTGTTCGACCGCATCCGCAATTTCCGCCGCAGTGACTAGAACCATGATCCCGAAAAGTGGAAACCGGTTTTCTCGGACAAACGGAACCGTTTGTCCGGAGATCATGGTCAAACAAAAGACGGTTTGATGGCCAACTCCCTGTTCAGCCTCGAGGGGCGGCTGGCGCTGGTGACTGGCTCCGGCCAGGGCATCGGCTTCGCGCTGGCTCGGGGCATGGCTGAACATGGGGCAAGCGTGGTGCTGAACGGCCGCGACGCCGCCAGGATCGGCGGTGCCGTCGAAAAGCTGCGCAATGCCGGCTTCAAGGTGCACGCCTCGACCTTCGACGTCACCGATTTTCAGGCGGTCAACGAGGACATTGCCCGCATCGAGGCCGAGATCGGCGCCATCGACATCCTCATCAACAATGCCGGCGTGCAGTTCCGCGCCCCGCTCGAGGACTTTCCCGAGGAGCAATGGGAGCGCCTGTTCAAGACCAATGTGTCGGGCGCCTTCCATGTCGGCAAGGCGGTCGCCCGCCACATGATCCCGCGCGGCAAGGGCAAGATCATCAACATCGGCTCGGTGCAGAGCGAACTGGCAAGGCCGAACATCGCACCATACACCGCGACCAAGGGCGCGATCCGCAACCTGACAAGGGGTATGTGCGCCGACTGGGCCAAACACGGCCTGCAGATCAATGCGATCGCGCCCGGCTATTTCCGCACCGAGATGAACCAGGCGCTGGTCGACAATCCGGAATTTTCCGCCTGGCTGGAAAAGCGCACGCCCGCCGGACGCTGGGGCGCTGTCGACGAGCTGATCGGCGCCGCCGTGTTCCTTGCGTCCGACGCATCGTCTTTCGTCAACGGCCATACACTGTATGTCGATGGCGGCATGACGGCTTCGGTTTGAGGGGCGTTCTTCCCTTGTGGGAGGAGAGGAAACCTATCGCTCAGTCTGAAAATCCTGCCGCATCGGCCGTCATTCGCCCTCGCCGCCCCCGCGCGTCTTGACGCGGCCCCGAACTCAGCCGCACAATCCCTGTTGCAGACGAAGGGAGGCCAGTCGTCTGCGGGAGGATATACCCATGACGGAAGCGATCAGGCTCTACTGGGGCCGGTTCGGACATGTATCTATCCTGAATGTCGCAAGCGACTTCGTCACCCATGCCCATGTCGAGGCCCATCTGATCATCTGGCTGGAAGGTACGGCCGGCGAAATGACCATCGGCCGCGAGACCGTCCGGCTTGGACCTGGAACGGCCGCCGGCATCAACTCCTTCCAGCCGCACAGCCATGTTCTGTCGCAAAACGGGACGCCCGGTCTGTTTCTCGCCTTCTACATCGATCCCGACTGGGCGCGGCGCCGCCGCGACCTGCCTCCGTCGGCACCGCTGTTTTCACAAGCCGCGATCACGCTGGAACCGTGGCTGCATCAGGCCGCCGCCAATCTGCTCGACCACCTCAGCGACAATGAGAGCGTCGACGATATCGCCAACTACGAGATCGAGCGTTTCATCGATAGCGTGCTCGACGCCGCCGACACCTCGGCGCCGCAGGAGGCCCGTGTCCGCATCAACACCATGCAGGATTTCCGTGTCCGCAAGGCAATCCAGCTGATGAAGGCCAATGTCTGCGAGCGCATCTGCTTCGACGACGTGGCGCGCAGCGTCGGCCTGTCGCGACCGCATTTCTTCGCTTTGTTCAAGGAACAGACCAATCTGACGCCCAATGTCTACTGGAACACGCTGCGCATGGAGGAAGCGGTGCGGCAGCTGCAATGGTCGCGGGAGCCGCTGATCTCGGTCGCCTGCAATCTCGGCTTCACCACGCAGGGCAATTTCTCGCGTTTTTTCCGCGACCATGTCGGCGTGCCGCCGACGCTCTACCGCGAGGCCGCGCGGGCGATTGCCTGAGCGTGTCCTCGTTTAGTCAAGGTCGACTGTTTTTCAGACTCCTTGATACACGCTCAAGACGCATTGATAAGCGCCGCTGAAATGGCCGCCCTACCCTTGCACCGGATCGCTTTTGCAAGGGAACATTTGAATGGCCAAAGTCACCATATCCAGCGTCATCGACGCGCCGGTCGAAAAGGTCTGGGCGCGCATACGCGACTTCAACGGGCTGCCGGGCTGGCATCCGCGCATGGTGGAGAGCCACATTGAAGACGGCAAGGATGCCACCACGATCGGCTGCGTGCGCAATTTCCAGCTCGCCAGCGGCGCCCGCCTGCGCGAAAAGTTGCTCGACTTCTCCGATCAGAATTTCCTGGTCAGCTACTCCATCCTCGAGACGCCGCAACCGCTGACCAATCACAAGGCGACCCTGCAGCTGCGGCGTGTGACCGATGGCGACCGCACCTACGCCGAATGGACCGCCAGCTTCGACGCCGCGCCCGAGGAGGCAGACAAGCTGGCCGAGGGCATGGGCGCGAATGTCTTTCAGGGCGGCTTCAACGCCCTGAAAAGCCATTTCGCCGGCCAGAGCTGACAGGAGCCAAACCATGGCGCTGGCACTGCAGACCTTTGCAACGGTGAAAGACGCGAACGCGGCACTGAAAGCCCAGGGAACACGCTATCTCGGCGGCGGCACGCTGGTCGTCCGCGCGGCCAATGAAGGCGATGTTTCGGTTTCCGGCCTTGTCAGGTCGACCGAGCCGTCTTTGTCCACCATCGCTGTTGCCGGCGGCAAAGTCCGCATCGGCGCTTCGGTGACGATGGCGGCGATCGCCAGCCATCCGGAGCTCAGCGCACTCACCAAGGCCGCCCGCGCCGTCGGTGGCCCGGCAATCCGCAACATGGCGACCGTCGGCGGCAATCTGTTTGCCCCGGCTCCCTATGGCGATTTCGCCGTTGCCCTGCTGGCGCTCGACGCCATTGTCAGCACCGACGGCGGCGAAACGCCGATCGAGACTTTTCTGGCCAATCGGGACGGCAGTCGCGCCATCGTCACTTCCGTAAGCTTCACGCTTCCTCCACAAGGCGGTTTTCGCTTCCTGAAAGTGTCCAGGGTGAAGCCGAAGGGCGTCTCGGTGCTCAGCATCGCCGCTGTTTTCCAACAGGTGTCTGACGGCACCGTCTCTTCGGCGCGGATCGCGCTCGGCTGTATGGCCGACCGACCATTGCGTGCCAGAGCGGCGGAAAAGGCGCTGATCGGCAGAAAGCTCACCAAGGACGGCATCGCGCCGGCACTGGCGGCGGCAGGTGACGGCATCGCGCCGATCACGGATCCTATCGCCAGCGCCTGGTATCGCGCTGAAGTGCTGCCGGTTCATCTCGGCCGGCTGCTGCTCACATAACATTTCGTTCGGGGGCGCGCGTCTGTCCGATGCTTCGGGCAGGCACGCTGGGAGGAAAACATGGCAAAGGTTCCGGTTCAATTCACACTCAACGGTTCTGAAAAGGCCGAATTCATCGACAGCGGCACAACGTTGCTGCACGCCTTGCGCGACAAGATCGGCGACACCTCGCCGAAAGGCGGCTGCCATCAAGGCACCTGCGGCGCTTGTTCAGTCATCATAGACGGCGAACTCAGGCTCTCCTGCCTGACGCTGGCCGAGACCTGCAATGGGGCGGCCATCAGCACGACATCAGGGCTTTCGGAAAGCGGCGTCCTGCACCCGCTGCAGCGCGCCTTCCTCGACACGTTCGCCACGCAATGCGGCTTCTGCACGCCGGGCATGATCATGGCCGCCAAGGTGCTGCTCGACCATACGCCCAACCCCAGCCGCGACGAAGTGGTCGAGGCGCTGTCGGGCAACATCTGCCGCTGCACCGGCTACGAGCCGATCATCCAGGCGGTGCTGACTGCCGCCCGCGCCAATTCGCAGAACGCGGCCTGAGGGGTCCAAAAGAATGGAACTGCGCAAGAATTACTTCGCCGATGTCCGCAAAGATGATCTGCACGAGATCGGCCAACCTCGGCCGCGCTCCGATTCACCCGGCCATGTCACCGGCAAGACCGCCTTTTTCGCCGACCGCAATTTCCCCGGCATGCTGCACCTGAAGATGGTGCGCAGCCCGCATCACCATGCCCGCATCCGCTCGATCGACACCTCCGAGGCGGAAAAACATCCAGGTGTGGTGAAAATTCTGACCGCCAAGGACGTGCCGCACAATGTCTACACCATCCTGATCCTGATCCAGGTCGGGCCGGAGGACGAGACGGTGCTTGCCGACGGCAAGGTGCGCTGGAAGGGCGAGGCCGTGGTGGCGGTGCTGGCCGAAACCGAGCGCGCGGCGCAAGAGGCGGCCGCCAAGGTCAAGGTCGACTATGAGGTGCTGCCGGCCGTCTTCGATATGGAAGAGGCGCTGAAGCCCGGCGCGCCGCTGGTCAACGAATATCACGGCCAGAATTATTATCTCTACGACAGCGGCGAGTGCCGCAAGGTGCGCTTCGGCGACGTCGAGGCGGGCTTCGCCGGCGCCGACCACATATTGGAGGAGAGCTACCAGTCCTCGCCCATCGAACATGCGCCGACCGAGACCACCGGCTGCGTGGTGGCACCCGAGGGCAATGACCGCTTCACCTGCTACACCAACACGCAGGCGATGTTCTTCACGCTCGACAACACCTCGATCATCCTGCAGATGCCGGGCAGCAAACTGCATTTCGTCGGCGGCACCGTCGGCGGCGGTTTTGGCGGCAAAGTCGACGTCATCGTCGAGCCGGTCGCCATCCTCGGTGCAAAATTAACCGGACGACCAGTCTGTTTTATCTACAGCCGCGAAGAGGAGATGCAGATATCGTCACCGCGCGCGGCCGAAAAGGTCGTCATCAAGGACGGCGTCATGAAGGACGGCCGCATCGTCGCGCGCAAGGTCACTGGCTACACCGATGCCGGCGCCTATTCGCGCCACTCGCCCTATGGCGCGCAGAAGGGCGCGGGGCACTATCCCGGCCCCTACACCATCCCGAACGTCTGGATCGATACCTACTGCGTCTACACCAACCGCACGCCCTCCTCCGCCATGCGCGGCTTCGGCGTCACCATCGGCGATTTCGCGCTGGAGGTGCAGATGGACAAGCTGGCGCGGCTGATCGGCATGGACCCGCTCGAATTCCGCTTCATCAACGCCTATCGCGACGGCGATATGAAAGCGCACCGCCAGCCGACCGAGGGCGCGGCGCTGATCGAATGCATGCAGGAAGCCTCGCGCGCCGCCAACTGGCCGGTGGCGGAGAAATACATGGCGATGTCATCCTACGTGAAGGGAGCTTGAGATGGCGATCAGGCGCGGACGCGGCGTTGCCGCCATCAACTATCCCACAGGCATGAACCTCGGCGGCGACCCGACGCAGGCGCTGGTGCATTCGACGCCGACCGGCAATTTCATGGTGACGCTATCATCGGTCGATCTCGGCCAGGGCATGAAGCAGATCATGGCGCAGATCTGCGCCGAGGCGATCGGCGTGCCGACCGACCGTGTCGTCGTCGACACCGCCGACACCGACACCGGCCCGCACTGCATGGGCACCTTCGCCTCGCGCGGCACCCACCGCGCCGGCAACGCCGTCATCCAGGCGGCAAGGGAAGCCCGCCAGGTGATGCTGGAAGTGGCGGCCGAGGAGCTGGAGGTCAACGCCTCCGACCTCGAGACCGACGGCCAGGGCAACATCCTGGTCAAGGGCGCACCGCAAAAATCGATCTCGATCTTCGATGTCGCGCTGTCGGCGCATTTCAAGCGAGGCCGCTCGATCTCGGGCCGCGGCATGTTCCTGATCCCGCGCTCCTACCCCGAGAAAGAAACCGGCGCGATGAAGCCGTCGACCTGTTATGCCCATGCCTGCACGGTGGCCGAGGTCGAGGTCGACGACGAGACCGGCGAGGTGACCGTGCTGACAGTCAAGAACGTCTTCGAGATCGGCCGCGCGCTCAACCCAAAGATGGTCGAACAGCAGCTGGTCGGCGGCTCCTGGATGGGCATCAGCCATGCGCTCTATGAGACGACCGAGCCCTATTATCCCAACCGCGACCATGGCGGCACCGACTTCAACCAGTATCTGATGCCCGGCCCCGGCGACCTCGCCGAGACCGAGATCATCGTGCTGGAGCGTCCCTCGGCGGACGGACCTTATGGCGCCAAGGGGCCTGGCGAAATGTGCGCCAATCCGCAGATCCCGGCGGTCGCCAATGCCGTCTTCGACGCCGTCGGCGTGCGCATCGACACGCTGCCGATCACGCCGGAGCGCATCCTGCGCGCGCTGAAGGCGCAAGCGGCGAACTGAGGGCCGAAATGACCGGGACAAGCGCCGAGACATCAGCGACCTCGCCGGAGGCGGTGGCGCAGCATCTGGCCGCCTCGCGCTATCTGGCGGATGAGAGCCTTTCGACGGCCATCTTCCTGGCAATCCGGCTGGGCAAGCCGCTGCTGCTCGAAGGCGCGCCGGGCGTCGGCAAGACGGAAGCGGCCAAAGCGATCGCCGAGCTGCTCGGCCGCGATCTGGTGCGGCTGCAATGTTATGAAGGCATCGACGCCGCGCACGCGCTCTACGAATGGAACTACCAGCGCCAACTGCTTGCCATCCGCCATGCCGGCGAGCATGAGATCGACATCTACGACGACCGTTTCCTGATCGCACGACCGCTGCTGCAGGTGCTGAAGGCGCCCGAGCAGCGCGTGCTGCTGGTCGACGAGATCGACCGCTCGGACCACGAATTCGAAGCGCTGCTTTTGGAATTCCTCTCCGACTTCCAGATCAGCATTCCCGAGCGCGGCACCATCCGCGCCGCCGCACAGCCGATCGTCATCCTGACCTCGAACCGCACCCGCGAGCTCGCCGAAGCGCTGCGCCGCCGCTGCGTCTATCACTGGATCGGCTATCCCGGCGCCGAGCGCGAGGCCGCCATCATCATGCTGCGCGCCGGCAATGTGGCTGAAGCAACGGCGCGCGCCGTGGCGACAGCCGTGCAGACCATTCGCGCCCGGCCGCTGGCCAAGCCGCCCGGCATCGCCGAGGCCGTCGAATGGGCCAATGCCGCCACCATCCTGGAGAAAGGCGGCAGCCCGTGGCCGGAAGCCTTCCGCCGCGCCATCGGCGTGCTGATCAAGGACGAGGAAGACCTTTCCTACATCGCACCGGAGCTTGGCCGGATCGTCGAGGAGGCGCTGGCGTGACGCGGGAGGTCATTTTGCAATGCGGGCGGGAGAGCGCCCCCCTCTGCCCTGCCGGGCATCTCCCCCTCAAGGGGGGAGATCGGATGTCATCCCCGCTTTCGCTAATCGCTGACGTCGCCGAACAGAGCGAAGCGTCGAACCTGCCAATCTCCCCCCTTGAGGGGGAGATGTCCGGCAGGACAGAGGGGGGCGCCACGCAATGATGCGGGAAACAAGCTTGCCCCGCGCCGCCGTACCCCTCCTCGGCTTCGGTCGGCTGCTGCGCCGCTACGGCTTCGCCATAGCCCCCGAGCAGGTCTCCTGTTT
>NZ_RZTC01000036.1:46803-55430 GCF_004023165.1 Mesorhizobium sp. M7A.F.Ca.MR.176.00.0.0
CTCCTGTTTCATGCAGGCGGTGACGTTGCTCGGGCCGCGCTCGATGGCAGACATCCGCGAGGCGGCGCTCGCGACGCTGGCGCCGCCGCCCGACCGCCGCGACGAATTCGAGGCGCATTTCCAGAGCCATTTTTATGGCAATACGTCCGCCGTGGTCGAAGGCGACGCCGACGAGGAAACTCGCATCAAGGATGATGGCGGCCCCGACGACGAACGGCTCGAGGCCGAACAAAGCCAAGAGGGCGGCGACCTCTCTTCGGCCCTGGAGCAGTTGAGTGCCCGCGACTTCCAGCGCGACGATGACAGGCTGACCGCCTTTCGTCGCAAACTCTCGACCGCTTTACCAGCCCGGCGCTCCTTCCGCACCGTACGCACCCACTCGCGCGGTAAGCTCGATCTGCGCCGATCGCTCAGGGAAATCGTCAGCGCCGATGGCGACGTGCCCTCGCCACTGCTACGCCGCCGCCAGACTGTGCCGCGCAAGCTGCTTCTGCTGATCGATGTGTCCGGCTCGATGAAGCTGCACACAGCGGACTATCTCAAGCTGGCACATGCGGCCGTGCAAGGTGCCGACCGCGCCGAGATATTCACCTTCGGCACGCGGCTGACGCGCATCACCACGGCATTGCGCATCCGCGACCGCGACCAGGCGCTGGCGCGCGCCGCTGCCCAGGTCGACGACTGGGATGGCGGCACCCGCATGGGACCGACGCTGCTCGCCTTCCTCTCGGTGCCGCGCTTCTCGTCGTTTGCACGCGGTGCCACGGTCGTGATCCTGTCCGACGCGCTGGAGCGCGGCGATCATGGCGAGATGGAGACGGCGATGCGACGGCTGAGCGCCCGCGCTTTCCGGCTGTCGCTGGCCACACCGCTAGCCGGCGACCCGCGCTTCCGGCCGGCAACGGCTGCACTTCGCGCCATCCTGCCGGTGCTCGACGATCTGGTCGACGGCTCATCACTCGCCGGCCTCACCGATTTCATCCTGTCGCTCGCTCGCCCTGCTTCAGCGGCGGCGGCAATCTGGAAGAGGGTTTCATGATGCAGAAAACAATCGACGCGCATTTCCACATCTGGCGCCAAAAGGACCAGCCCTGGCTGGTCGGGCCGATGGTGCCGCGCATCTTCGGTCCCTACGAGCCGATCCGGCGCGACTACCCGATCGAGGAATTTCTCGAAGACCAGAGGGATTCAGCCGTCGAAAAGGCCGTCTATGTCCAGACCAACTGGGCCAAGGAGGATTTCGAGAAGGAAGTCGCCTTCCTGCAGAAGACATCCGACGAAACCGGCTGGCCGCATGCCATCGTCGGCTATACCGACATGACCGTCGACGATATCAGGACTCAGATCGATCGCCTGAAAAAGTATCCGCTGCTGCGCGGCGTGCGCATGCAGCTGCACTGGCACGAGACGCCGGCCTTCCGTTTCGCCGCCTCCGCCGACCAGGTGATCGACCCCAACGTGCGCGCCAATGTGGCGCGGCTCAAGGATTATGGCCTGTCCTTCGACCTGCAGCTCTTCCCCGCCCAGATGAAGGACGGCCTGACGCTGGTCGGCGAAAACCCGGAGACGAATTTCATCCTCACCCATGCCGGTATGCTGACCGGCATGGAGCCGGAAACCACCGAAGCCTGGAAGGCAGGCCTGCGCACGCTTGCAGCCGCCCCCAACTTCTACGCCAAGCTCTCCGGCCTCGGCACCTTCGTCCACCGCAACGACCCGGCTCTGATCGCCTATATCGTCGACAATGCGATCGACATATTGGGCGCCGACCATTTGATGTTCGGCTCGAACTTCCCGATCGAAAAACTGTGGACCAGCCACGCCGAGCTGATCAAGGCGCACCGCGACGCGGTGGCGAAGCATGGTTCGGTAGCGGAAGCGGATATCTTCTGGAACACGGCGGAGAAGGTTTACCGGCCGGTGTGAGGCCTCACTTCACCTCGAACTGCGGGTCAACCGGAATCTGCATCGCCGTCACCAGATGGTTGGTCTGGCCGGCGAGCCCGATGATCGACACCAGCTCGCCATGCTGCGCATCGGTCATGCCCTTGGCTCGCGCTGCCGCCGTGTGCGAGTGGACGCAGTAGGAGCAGCCATTGGCGGTCGAGACAGCAATGTAGATCATCTCCTTGGTCAGCGGATCGATGGCGCTGTCGGCCACCATCACCACCTTCAACTGTTCCCAGATCCGCTTCAGCGCCGGAGGATCATTGGCCAGCCCGCGCCAGAAATTGTTGACGAAATCAGATTTGCGCGTCGCGCGGATGTCGTCGAAGACGACTTTCACGGCCGGGATTTTTTCGACTTCGGCATCGGTCAGGAGTCTTGCTGTGGCCATGGTGTGGTCCTTTCGCTTCGATCGATGAACTGGTTCGTTGAATCAAGTTTCGAGCAAAGGCGGCTAACCGGCTTCTTTGACCCAGTTTTTGGCCCGCAATAGCGTTGAAGATTAGCCGAGGCACCTAAACTTCGTCATCCACGGGCGAAGCAGGCGCGAAGCGCCGTCGCGGAGACCCGAGGATGACGATGAGGTAGAAGCCTTCGCCAAATTGCCAACGTATGTGGACCACCGACCACCCGCCAAAAAACCTAGTGAACCGCCGCGTACATGATCTTCTCCTCCGTCGCCTCGGCCGGCGAAAACTCCTCGACGATGCGGCCCTGGCGGCAGACCAGGATGCGGTCGGACAGGTTCATGATCTCCGGCAGGTAGGACGAGATGACGACGACGGCCAGGCCCTCGTCGGCCAGCCGGTTGATGATCTGATGGATCTCGGCGATCGCGCCGACATCGACGCCGCGCGTCGGCTCATCGAAGATGACGATGCGCGGCTGCTGCACCAGCCCCTTGCCGATCACCACCTTCTGCTGGTTGCCGCCGGACAGTTCGACGACGCGCGCATTGTCGTTGATCGCCTTGATGTTCAGCGTCTTCGTCCATTCGGCTGAGAGCGCGCGCATTTCCTGCGCATTGATCACCCAGGCCTTTTCCCGGTCCGCCGCCAGCAGTCCGCCGAACAGGTTCTCGGCAATGCCCATCGTCTCGAAGATGCCCTCGCTCTTGCGATCCTCGGTGACATAGACGATGCCGTCGGCCACCGCCTCGCTCGGCACGAGATAGCGCACCGGCCTGTCATCGAGCTCGATGGCGCCGCCGCGCAGAAAGTCGCGCTTGTAGATGCCGGAGACGATCTTGAAGGTTTCGGTGCGGCCGGAGCCAATCAGCCCGAACACACCGGTGATCTGGCCCTCGAAGATCGAGAAGGACGTGTTGCGCACGACATTGCTCATCGAGATGTCCTGCACCGACAGCACCTTCTTGCCCGCCTTGCGAAGCTTCGCTTCGTCGCGCTGCCGGTAGATCTGCCCCGACAGCGTGCGCCCGACCATTGCGGACACGATCCTGTCGCGGTCGAAAGCAGACGTGTCGTCGGTGATGACCAGCTCGCCGTCGCGCAGGATGGTGATGCGGTCGGCGATATCGAGCGCCTCTTCCAGCGCGTGGCTGATGAAGACGATCGACACGCCGCTCGCCTTCAGCCGCCGGATCAGCGCGAAGAAGTGCCGCTTTTCTTCCGGCGTCAGCGTCGCCGTCGGCTCGTCGAAGATGATGATCTCGGCATTGTGGTGCACCGCGCGCGCGATCTCGACCATCTGCCGCTTGGCAGCACCCAGCGTCGCCACCATGGCGTTCGGGTCGACGGGAAAGTTCAGCGATTGCAGGAATTGCTGCGCCGAAATGTAGGTGCCGCGCAGCCGGTTGAGGAACTTTTCGGTGCCGAGATAGAGGTTCTGCGCCACCGTCATCGACGGCACCAGGCTCGTCTCCTGGAACACCATGGCGATGCCGGCTTCAAGCGCTGCATGCGGCGAGGCGTAGGCGATCTCTTGCCCCTTGTGGAACATCTTGCCCGAGGGGGCGTCGACCACACCGGCGATGATCTTGGTCAGCGTCGATTTTCCCGCGCCGTTCTCACCGAGCAGCGCGTGGATTTCGCCTTTGCGCAGGTCGAAGCTGACATTCTTCACCGCGGGCACGCCGCGGTAGTTCTTGGTGACATTCTCCAGACGGACAATCGGTTCCATCAGAAACCTCCCGTGGCGACGGAAAGGATACAGTCGCCGCCCCTGGAGGCGATGAACAGAAGACCGTCCTTTTCCGCAACGCTGCAGATGCCATGGCGCGTGCCGTTGGCGCGGCTGTGCAGGCTGAATTGCGGCTGCATCTTCTGGTCGAGCCTGACCACCCGCCCGTAGGAGCGGCTCGGCGACCATGGCTTGTGGATGCCCATGGTGCGGATGCCGCCGCATTGCAGCGGCTCGAGGAAGCTGCGGCTGGAGGCCAGCGCCGGCGCGATCCAGTAGGCCGGCGGCACCTGGCTCAGCATGTCCTGACGGTAATGCGTTTCCTGTAGCACGAACTCGATCAGCCGGTTGCGCGGCGCAAACAGGGTCAGCCACGCCCCACCATCGGCGGAAGGCGACAGCCGCGCGGGATAGCCGGGCAGATGCGTCAGAACCGTCGAGCGGCTGCCCGTCGCGCCATCGAAACGCACCAACTGATGACGCCAGCTTTCGCAGACTAGCACATCGCTGCCGACTGGATGCAGGCCATGGGGAAAGGCAATCTCGCCGGCGACTTTGCGGAAATCACCGCCCGCGGCGTCTCGCTTCCACAGCGAACCGGAGGCACCCTTCTTCATCAGATCGGCGGCCCATTGCGACGGCGCGTGCTCGGCCGAGCCATTGGCCAGCCACAACGTGCCGTCATCCGCATAGGCAAGTGCGGTGATGCAGCTGAGGTCAGCCGGCAGCGAAACGTCGCTGCCGCCAATCAGCAGCTTTCCGCTTTCCAGCCCGACCGTCAGTTCACCGGATGGCGACAGCGCCAGCGCGGTGACGGCAGACGGAAAAGTCTCGACCACGACAGGTTCCGCTCCAGCCGCAATCGAATGGATGGCGTTGCCGCTGGAGGCCAGTAGCCTGTCACCGGTAACGAGCAGATTGTCCGGTTCCGTCAGCTCGGCAAAGGCCGGCGCATCATCCAGCCGCGTGTTGGGGCGAAAAGCGCCGTCGAGCGGCGGGATGGTGACCGCCTTGCCGCGAAACAGGTCCAGCACCGGATCGAGGATCATGGCTTCGCCCCCCAATAGGAAGCGGGACTGGTCCAGTTCGGGTCGGCGCCTGCGATCTTGTAGCGGCCGATGCGGTTGTTGAGGATGCCGCCGACGAACAGATATCCCTTGTGCTCGCGCATTGAGGTGACCATCGGATGCGCGCCGCCGGTGAGGTCGCCCATTGCCTCGACGATGCCGCCCTTCTCGTTGAATTTGACCACGCCGCCGGTGTTGATGTTGGGGAACAGCCATTCATCCTGCGGCAGGCGGCGCGTCATGCGCTTGCGCATGTCGGGATGGCGCAGCGACAGGTCGAAGCTCGGCGTGCGCATGCCGAGCCACGCCATCCAGTAATTGCCATCGGAGGCGCGGTTGATGTTGTCGGGATAGCCCGGCATGTCGCGGATGACGCATTCGGCGGTGCCGGCTTTCGGTCCTTCCAGCCAGTAGCGATGCACGCGGCAGGCCCAGCTTTCGGCGAAGAACAGCGACTTGCCGTCATGCGCCATGCACACACCGTTGGTGTAGCGGTAGCCGTCAAGCAGCGTCTTCGTCGAGCCGTCCTTCGGGTCATAGACCAGCAGCCGGCCGGTGGCGCGGTTCTCGATCGAATCCAGCGCCCAGTCATGCGCGTCGTAGCGCTTGGTGGAGTCGGTGAAATAGATGCGCCCGTCCGGTGCGATGTCGCAGTCATTGGGATCGCGCAGCCGCGCATCGTCGACGATCGAGGTCCACGAACGCGACGTCTCCGCCGACAGGCGTTTGACCTCCCGCTCCGGCGAGACGGAGTAGAGCCCCATGGCGCCGACGCAGCTGATCAGATTGCCTGATTTGTCGAAGGCCAGCCCCAGGGGGAAACCGCCGATGTGAGCAAACACCTCGGATTTGACGTAGTCCGGCGCGAAGAAGCGGACGATTTCGCCATGGCGCGTGCCGCAATAGAGATTGTCGTCACGGTCGAGAATGACGTCTTCAGGCCCTTCCAGCTCACCAAGCCCGATATGCTCTGCGGCCGACAACCGGTTGTCGAGTTCGTAGGGCGTTCCGGAGCCTGGTGCGGCCGACTGCGTCTCTCCCATCTTGAGATAGACCGGCGCAACATAGACCTCGTTCAGCACCTTGTGGCGGTTCTTCAGCCAGCGGATGTCGATGGTCACCGCGACCGCCAGCATGATGCCCAGCACCATCTGGTTGGTGCCGGTGCCATAGCCCAGCCGGATCAGCCCGTTGGTCATGGTCAGCACGATGATGGCGCCCATCAGCCCCTTGATCACCGAGCCGCGGCCGCCGCCAAGGCTGACGCCGCCGACCACCGCCGCCGTCAGCGCCATGATCTCGAGGTTGAGGCCCGTGCCCGGCCCTGCCCCGCTCAGCCGGCAAGCGAGGAGGAAGCCGCCGATCGAGGCGCAGAAGCCGGAGAAGACATAGGTCATGAACACCGTGCGGCGCACGCGGATGCCGGCATTGTGCGCCGAGCGCCTGGAGCCGCCGACCGCCAGCACGTGCCAGCCCGGCCGTGAACGGGTCAGCGCGATATGGGTGACGATGGCCAGGATGATCGCCAGCCACACCGAGACCGACAGCCCCCAGAACGTGCTGTCGCCGATGAAATCGAGCACATCCGATGTGGCCGTCGAGAGCTGTACGTCGGCGGCATAGGTGGTGACCAGGATGTCGAACAGCGCCCGTCCGAAGATGAAGGTCACCAGCGTGGTGAGGAAGGCGCGCAGGCGCAGATATCCAACGAGGTAGCCGTTGATGGCGCCGAAGATGAGGCCGGTGGCCAGCGACGCGGCCAGCGCCAGCCAGATCGACTGTTCGAGGATGAAGAAGACATAGACCGCGGAGAAGCATGACAGCGCGAAGATCGAGCCGACCGACAAGTCGATGCCGCCGCCCAGCATAACCACCGTCATGCCGGTCACCACCATGGAGAACTCGCCAAGCTGGCGGGTGGATTCCTGCAAAGCGGTCAGCTTGAAGAAGCCCGGAATGATCGAGCCGAAGGTTGCCAGCGTCGCCACCAGTGCCAGGAACGGAATGGCATTGTCGGTCCAGCGCTTGGTCAGGATCTCGCCGACGACATGGTCGGGCACGAGATTGTAGCGCCAGGACTGGAGGCGTTCGCGAAAGGACATCAGGTCACTGCTGCAAATCTGGGATTCAAGAGAAGAGGTGGTCGGGCAATCCGGCCACCTCTTCGATCGGTGTTGAGAAGAGTTCGCTTATTTCGCCGCCGCTTGTGCCTGCAGCGCCTTCAGGTCCCAGCAGCTGTCGGGCTTCAGGTCGGCCTTGGTCGTCGCCTTCTCCAGCGTGTAGATGTAGGTGTGCGACGTGCCGGCCGGCTGGCCGCTCTGCAGCAGGAACTTGATGATGGCGTTCATGTCACCCGACTGGCGGGCAAGATCGGTCATCACCACGGCGCCATAGGTGCCGTCCTGCAGCTTGTCGCAATCGGCCGCCTTCTCGCCACCGCCCGTGGTGACCAGGAACACCTTGCCGTCGAGCTTGGCGTCGCGGATCGCGGCAGCCGCGCCGGTAGCGTCACCATCCCAGAAATCGATGATCGAGCAGATGTCCGGGTTCTGCTGCAGCATCGTCGTCGTCACATTGCGCGAGGTCGTCGCATCCCAGTTTGAATCGGGCTTTGCCACCACCTTGAAGTCGGGATGCTTCTCCAGCACCTTCATGATGCCGGCATATTGGTAAAGGCTGGACGAGTTCGCCTGGTCACCCTGCACGAGGCCGATCTTCTTCGAAGAGTTTTCGCCACAGCCTTTGATCGCGGCTTCCGCCTCAAGCTGGCCAAGCCGGTCCCAGTCGCTGCCGATGAAGGCGTCGGCCGGGAAGTTGGCGGGATTGTCGACCAGGATGACATAGGTGCCGGCGGCCTGCGCCTTCTTCATCAGCTTGGAGTAGGAGTTGAGGTCCGGCGCGTGGATGATAAGCACATCCGGCCTGGTGTCCGACGAGATGGCGTCGGTGATCGCCTGCGCGCCGGCGTCGACGACCCAGTTCGGATCGCGCGTCTCGAACACGCCGCCCCAGGCCTCAACCTCGGTCTTCAGATAGTGCGCCCAGCCCTGCGCCAGGTCGAAGCCCATTGCCAGCGGCACCAGCATGACGCGCTTGCCCTTGAGCGCCTGCGCGTAAGCCGCCGGGCCGGGATCGTCGGCGGCGAAGGTGGGCGCCACGAATGCGGTGACGGCGAGTGCCGTGGCGGCAGCCATCAATGTCCTGATGAATTTCATGTCAGATCCTCTCGTTTCGATTTTCATTGCCAGCCGACCGGGATGGATCGGACCGGGTACCCCGAGCAGATGGGCTAGCCCATCTGCCCTAAATGTCGCCTTGCTGGGCGGTCTGTTCGTCACGTGGGTTGATGATGCCGTCGACGATGATGGCGCCGAGCAGGATCGCGGCCTTGATCAGGTTCTGGTAGAGCAGCGGGATGTCGATGATGGTCATGGCGTTGAGCAGGATGCCGATCAGTGCCGCCCCCACCAGCAC
>NZ_RZTC01000037.1:0-52735 GCF_004023165.1 Mesorhizobium sp. M7A.F.Ca.MR.176.00.0.0
CTCCTGGCGCGGCCGGAAACCAACGCTCCGGTCTTTTCGGCCGGCAGTGCCGGAGGCAGCGCCGCGTCCCGCCGATTGGCGCTTGCGTTCGATCTCGACGCCGACGCCGCCAGGGCCGAGCTCGAGCTTCTCCACCCTTACCGTGACACGCACGACACGCTGGTTCTCCAAGACGTGCGCTGCCACCTGCTCGGCCAAAGCCTCGCTGAGCTGGATATGTCCCCGCGCGACGATGGTGCGAATGCCGTCCATGATGATGTCATAAGAGAACACATGGCGCATGTCCTCGGGATGGTCGGTGATTTGCAGCACGTCGGCGGCCACATCAAAGCGCACTTTTTGAGTATGGCCATGCTCGAAGCTGTAGGCACCGATCTGGACCGGCAGAACAAAATCCCGCACAAAAATCCTGTCCGTGCCCAATGTCGGGTCGGTGTCCGGCGAATAGCCTCTCGCCGCCAACAGGCGATAGTCGATACTCGATTGATCGCCGGTCCCGGATTCCGCCGGGATCAACTCTCGAATCTGCGAGACCGCCTCGGCGCTGATCGAACTCGTGCGACCGGAATGGCCACACAGCGCCCCCCGAAAGCCGAGAAAATCGGGAGCGAAAGGCAATAGGCGCGGAATATCCGGAGCTTCCAGCGATCCACTCAGGCCGACCATCAGACCGAGCGATTTCGTTCGGTCGACGAATCCCGGAATACGCTCCGGCGGCAGATGATCGAGCAGCCGGCCCTTCCCCTTTTGCGCGGTATCGACCATCACGCCATGGAAGCGATACCTGGCGAATATCGGCAGAAGCTCGAAGTCCGGCGCCAGATCGGCAAACAGCACGGCAATCAGCTTCGTTCGTGCGGCGAGCGGTTCGAGCGCCTGTGCGCAGGCAGAGATATTCGCCGAAGGAAAAAATCCGATCTTCACATAGTCGACGCCGGTCGCCGCGATCTCTTCGGCCTTGATGCGGATCGTTTCGGGCTCCGTCGGTAGGTCGCCGCAGACCGCGCTGACCGGAGCCCGACCAGCGATGAACGAAATCGTTCGGCGCATGGTTTCCGTGGACACCGCGCCCAGAGCTCCCGCCTTCGGGTCCTTCAGGTCGACGATGTCGACACCTCCAGAAAGAGCGATCTCCGCCTCTTCGATGCCGGTGACGCTTGCCAGCATTCTGGTCATTTGAACAGTTTCTCCAGTTTGGAGGACAAGACGTTTTTTAAGAGGCAGTCGGTGTTGCCATGCGAATCGACGCCGGCGACCTTCCGCACCGTTCTGGCAGGCGCGAAAAGTCTTCCGATAGGGTTTGATAAATTTTGCGGGTCGGCTAAGTTGATCATGGGCACCTTGACTTGGCGCGGGTCCGGCAACCGTCGAACCTTTGCGCAAGAATGGGTAATTACTATCGATGACGAGCGCGGTGCCAGGCACTCTCGCTGCCTTTTTGTGCTTTTTTTCCCTGACCGTCAACGTTTCCGACGCGACAGGCCAGGAAACGGTGGCGAAGCCGGAAAAAAAGACAACCGAAATCAAGATAGGCTATTTGCGGGCCTACGCACCGCAATTGACGCTTTCCATGCTCGACCTGCCGCCACGTGACCAAGGTGTCGCCGGCGCCGAGGTGGCGATCGGCGACAACAATACGACCGGAAAGTTCACCAACCAGAAATTCAGCCTCGACGTGACCGAGATCAAGCCCGACGGCGACGCGGTTCAGGCATTCGAAGGCATGATCGCCAAGGGCGACCGCTATGTGGTCGCCGATCTTTCAGCCAAACAATTGCTGTCGATCGCCGACATCGCCCGCGACAAAGGCGTGCTGATCTTCAACGTCGGCGCCACCGACGACAGCCTTCGCGAGGAGGACTGCCGCATCAACGTTTTCCATATCGCGCCGACGCGCAGCATGCTGGCCGATGCGCTGGCGCAGTATCTCATGGTGAAGAAGTGGCCGAATTGGGTGCTGCTCTATGGATCGCATGAGCAGGATCGTCTCTACGCCGATGCGTTGCGCCGCGCGGCAACCCGCTTCGGCGGCCAGATCGTCGCCGAGAAGGAATTCAAGGATACCGGCACAGCCAGGCGCACCGACACCGGCGCCACGCAGATACAGCAGCAGATTTCCGTGTTCACGCAAGATCTCCCGGAGCATGACGTGGTGCTTGTCGCCGACGAAAGCGAGGTTTTCGGGACCTACGTGCCCTATCGCACCTGGACGCCGCGGCTGGTCGCCGGCACGGCCGGTCTGGTTGCATCGTCATGGCATCCCGCCAGCGAACAATGGGGCGGCATCCAGATGCAGAGCCGCTTCTTGAAGACGGCGAGCCGGCGGATGCTTTCAAAGGACATGTCGGCCTGGACGGCGGTGCGTGCCGTCGGCGAGGCCACCACGCGCACCAAGGGCGACGATGCGAAAAAGATCAGTGACTACATGCGCTCGGACGACTTTTCGGTTGCTGCTTTCAAGGGGCAGAAGCTGACCTTCCGCAAATGGAACCTCCAGCTTCGCCAGCCGATCTTGCTTGGCGATACCAAGTCCGTCGTCTCGACATCGCCACAAGAGGGCTATCTTCACCAAGTCTCCGAACTCGACACGCTCGGTGTCGATCAGCCGGAAACGAAATGCGCTCTCAAGTAGAGTCAATCGGGAGGAATTTGCGTGCAGAAACGAGCTTGCGCATTCGCCATTCTCGCGGCCGGCCTGACGGCCAGTCCGGCATCGGCCTATACGGCCTACGTTTCCAACGAGAAGGACAACACGATGACCGTCGTGGACACGGCGACGATGCAGGTGGTGAAGACAGTTGAAGTCGGCCAGAGACCTCGCGGCATCACCATCTCGCATGACGGCAAGTTCGTCTACCTATGCGCCAGCGATGACGATACGGTCCAGATCATCGATACCGCGACCCTTGAAATCGTCGGTACGCTGCCATCCGGCCCCGATCCCGAATTGTTCGTGCTCTCGCCGGACGGCAAGACGCTTTATGTCGCCAATGAGGACGATAATCTCGTCACCGCCATCGACGTCGAAAGCAAGCAGGTCCTGGCCGAGATTCCGGTCGGCGTGGAACCGGAAGGCATGGGTGTCAGCCCCGATGGCAAGACCATGGTCAACACCTCGGAAACCACCAGCATGGCGCATTTCATCGACACCGGCACGCATGAGGTGACCGACAACGTGCTGGTCGACACGCGCCCGCGCTTCGCCGACTTCAAGCCCGACGGCTCGCAGGTCTGGGTCAGCGCCGAGGTCGGTGGCACTGTCAGCGTCATCGACAACGCCAAACGCGAAGTGGTGAAGAAGATCCAGTTCGCGATTCAGGGACTGCGGGCCGAAACCATCCAGCCGGTAGGCATCGCCATCACCGCCGATGGTAAGAAAGCCTATGTCGCGCTCGGCCCGGCGAACCATGTCGCGGTGATCAATACCGACACCTACGAGGTGGAGAAATACATCCTCGTCGGCCAGCGCGTCTGGCATCTGGCCTTCACGCCCGACCAAAAAACGCTGATCACCACGAATGGCAATTCCAACGATATCACCTTCATCGACACGGCCACCGACGAGCCGGTCCAATCGCTCACCGTGGGCCAGCAGCCCTGGGGTGTGGTCATTTCGCCCAAATAGCAGACATTGATCATCGGGAGGCTCAAGACATGAAACTTTTCCGCAGGTTTTTCTTCGCCGCCCTCGCCGGATTCGTCCTTGCTCCGACCGGAGCAAGCGCCGACGACGCAACACCAAAACCGTCGCGTGCCAGCAAGAACCTGCCGGAACTGATTATTGGTTCGGCCGATTCCACTTACGCCGTCAATCAGAAGGATTTCGAGCTGATCGCCGGCCAGGGCTATCGCTGGAAGATCACCTCCAAGGGCGGTTTCGAGTACAAGTTCGTCACCGACCTCTTCCGCAATGTCTGGATGGACCAGATCGTCATCAACGATTTGGAAGTGCATATGGACGGCGGACCAGCCTGGCTGGAATTCGACGACGCGGGGACGATCCAGGTGCAGTTCCATACCGTTCGCCCGGGCGAATATACCTGGTCGGTTCCCGACCTTGCCGACAAGGGACTGAAGGGCAAGATTACGATCAAGTGAGACAAAAGGCGATCAAGGCGCCAGAAGCCAACGCGTCCTGAAGGAGCGGCCCGGCATGCAGCATATGAGGAAAAGCGGTCCGGGAGAAGAGGTGGCGGCGCTCGATGTCGGTGCCGTCAGCCATTCCTATGGCCAGAAGCGGGCGCTCAACGACGTCTCCTTCTCGATCGCGCCGGCGACTTTCACCGTTCTGCTCGGCCTCAACGGGGCCGGCAAGACAACGCTGTTCTCACTGATAAGCCACCTCTACGACACGCGTCACGGATCGATCCGCATCTTCGGCCATGACATCCGCCGCGCATCCGGCGGAGCACTCAGACGCGTCGGCATCGTGTTCCAGGCACGCACGCTCGACCTCGACCTCAGCGTCTACCAGAACCTCTCATACCACGCCTCGCTGCATGGCATTGGCGGACGCGAAGCTCGCCAGCGCATTGCCGCGCTGCTTGAAACGGTCGACATGCAGGGCCGCCAGCATGACAAAGCACGCAGCCTCTCCGGCGGTCAGATGCGGCGCATCGAAATCGCCCGGGCGCTGTTGCACCGCCCTTCCCTGCTCCTGCTTGACGAGGCGACCGTAGGCCTCGACATTGAGTCTCGCGCGGGCATCCTCGCCACCATCCGCAAGCTCGTCCAAGCCGAGGGCATCGGCGTGCTCTGGGCCACGCATCTGATCGACGAAGTCGAAGACGCCGACCATGTCGTCATACTGCGGCGGGGTGATCTGGTCGCGAGCGGCAAGGTGTCGGATGTGATCCGTGCGAATGGTGGAAATTCGATTCGCGAAACCTTTTCGAAGCTCAGCCGCGTCGATGCGGCGGGCATGGCGGAGACGTCGCCATGAGCGCTCCTGCGATGCCTGGAAAGCTCGCCGGCATCATGCCGGTGAGGTCTGAGCCATTCGGCCTGCGCCACTATCTCATTTGCCTGAAAGGTGTCGTCCTGCGCGAGTGCCTGCGCTTCCTGCACCAGCGCGAACGCTTCATTTCCTCGCTGGTCCGGCCGCTCATCTGGCTGTTCATCTTCGCCGCCGGCTTTCGCCAGGTGCTCGGCGTGTCGATCATCCCACCCTACAAGACGTATGTGCTCTACGAGGTCTATATCACGCCGGGCCTTTGCGGCATGATCCTGCTGTTTTCCGGCATGCAGTCTTCGCTGTCGATGGTCTACGACCGCGAGATGGGCAACATGCGCATCCTGCTGGTCAGCCCGTTTCCGCGCTGGTTCCTGCTGGTGTCGAAGATGCTCGCGGGCGTGGCCGTATCGATCGTGCAGGTCTACGCGTTCCTGATCGTTGCCTGGTTGTGGGGAGTCAAGGCGCCGCCACTCGGCTACCTCTATGTGCTGCCGGCACTGTTCCTGTCGGGCATGATGCTTTGCGCGCTCGGCATGCTCTTGTCTTCGCTGATCAAGCAGCTCGAAAACTTCGCCGGCATCATGAACTTCGTCATCTTTCCCGGCTATTTCGCGTCTCCGGCGCTCTATCCCTTGTGGCGCATCCAGGAGGCGAGCCCGCTGCTCTACAAGATCTGCCTCTGCAACCCGTTCACCTATGCCGTCGAACTGATCCGCTTTGCCTTTTACGGGCAGATCGAATGGCTGTCGCTGGGCATCGTGGCCGGCTGCACGCTGCTGTTTCTGGGCGGCGCCATCATCGCATACGACCCTTCGCGCGGTTTGGTGATCCGCAAGCAGGACATGGGAGGAAACGCCTGATGGCGCGAATGAGACTTGTTCACACTCTCGTTGTGGTCGCCACGCTTGCCTTCATGGGAGGCGCCGGCGCGGCAAACACCGATCCCGACTGGCCCTGCATACAGCGTAAGGTGCCACGGCTCTCGCTTGGCCAGATCTGGAATGGGCCGGAGCTTCCCGCGACCGCGAAAGATTGGGCGAAGGATGCCCGTGTGTCGGCGCTTGTCGAGGCGGTGGCAGCCCGGCGGACGCCGATTGCCGAAGCCCAGAAAGAGATCAAGGATTTCGCGACTTCCCTGCCGCCCGAACAGGTCGCACCAAAAATGACGATGCTGGTGCAGGGAATGTTCGACCATATGGACGCCGAGCGTTCGCACGTGATCTCCGGCATCTCCCGCTATGCGCACAAACAGCTCGAAATGGCGGCACAGTTGCGCAAGGAAGCATCCGAAGTCGACGCGCTGCGCGCCAAGGCCGATGCGGATCCGGACGAAGTCGAACGGCGAACCGACCAGCTGAATTTCGCGACGCGAATTTTCACCGAACGGGTCCAGTCGCTGACTTATGTCTGCGATGTGCCCACGATAATCGAGCAGCGGCTTTACCAGTTGTCGAAGACCGTCTCGGAAACACTCGTCGTCAAGAAATAGACCTTGGCCGCCTGCCTCATGACCCCCTGCCAGGCAGCACACGCCAGCGCTGCACGAAATAACCGGGATGCGTCTCGATCCACCGAGCCACCAGCGGCTGCGCCTGCATGAAGGCAGTCCCGGGATTCATCGCCAGACCGTCTACCATTTGTTCGCGTTGTTCGCAGGTCCGCGGTACATCCGTCAGACAGACCATCATAACGAGTGTGTAAAGCATTACCCCTTTTCCCCATCGAATTCCCGAACCCTACCCGGGAGGTTTCCGAACAGTCTGCAGGGGTTGCACATACAGATCGCTTACGGGTGTGAAAGGACGTGGCCCCCGCTCTTTCGCACTGCAACATAACATATCGCTTATATAACACCAACGATCGCGGGCGTTCTCCACCGGACTTTCATCCGTTGCGTTCGTAAAATGTCATCCCGCCTTGTCTGGATACAGCTTTCCGAAAAGGGGCAGGTACATCGCGCCCTTGCGCATCAGGAAATCGTTGAACGTGGCCATGGCCGGCGAGATTGCGTGATCGGTTCGCATCACCGAGAACCATTGCCGGCGGATCGGCATGCCGACAACGTCGAGGATGACAAGCCGGCCTGCTTCGGTTTCCGCAGCGATGGTGTGGGCAGAGATGAAGGCGATGCCCAGACCAGCCATCACCGCCTGCTTGATCGTTTCGTTCGAGGCCATCTCGACACCAAGGTCGTCGATGCGCCCAGGCACGTCGCTCAGGAATATTTCCAACGAGATGCGGGTTCCGGAGCCGGGCTCGCGAATAAGGAAATGCTCCTCCGCGATCCGCTCCTTGGAGATATCTCGCGCCGCGACCAACGGATGGTCGGGCGGCGCGATGATGACCAGCGGGTGATCGCCGAAGACCGAAGCACGCACCGGAACCTCTTTCGCCGGGCGCCCCATCAGCGCGATGTCGATGTCGTGGTTCCTGAGGTTGTCGATCGTCTGGGCGCGGTTGCCGATGGCAAGCCGCATGTCGATGTCGGGATGGTCCTTCATGAACGCAGCCATCAGCCGCGGCGCGAAATATTTGGCGGTGGAAACGACGCCGAGCCTCAAGCTGCCGGTGCGTACGCCCTTGATGGCATCCATCTTGTCTTCGAGCAAACCGAGATGCTCCTCGATAGCCTGCGCTGTCTCGACGAAAGCCCGACCTGCGGCAGTGGGACGCATGCCGTCCGACGTTCGGTCGAACAGAGCCAGCTGGAATTCTTCCTCCACTTGCCGCAACTGGATTGTCAGCGCTGGAGGAGACAGGCCTAACATCTTGGCCGCGCTGACAATTTTGCCGCACTTGATGATTGCCTGGACGGTCTTGAAATGCTTGAGCGTGAGGTTCCTCATGCCGCATACTAAATTATTTTTAGTGGCTAGGTAAAGTTATTGAATTTTACTTATCTCGCGACGTTTGTTTCCATTCCTCCAGTCCAGCCGCTCCGAGGAGATGCGGCCGGACCGGGAGGTTACGATGCCAGCGGCAACGCTCGACGCTTTTCTGAACTCCTATCTCGGCCAGCCTGACGAATTCCGCTCGGGAGTTGTGACGACCGTCCGTCAGTTGACACAGGCCGCCATCAAGGTCCGCAACACCATCAATCAAGGGGTGCTCGGCGCCGCCTTTGCCGAAACCCGTGGCGCCAATGCCGATGGCGACGTCCAGAAGGATCTCGACGTCTTCTCCGACGACATCTTCCTCGACGCCATGCGCCGCGCACCGGTCGCGCTTTACGCCTCCGAGGAACTGGAGCAGCCGGTCCTGCTCGACAGGCAAGCGCCACTCGCCATTGCGATCGATCCGCTCGACGGCTCGTCCAACATCGACACCAACGTGTCGATCGGAACGATCTTCTCGCTCCTGACCGCAACTGGCGCGCCGGACGCTGATCCGGCCGCCTCTTTCCTGCAGGCGGGCGTGAACCAGCTAGGCGCCGGTTTCTTCATCTATGGGCCGCAGCTGGCACTCGTCCTGTCGCTCGGCAGCGGCACACATGTCTTCGTCTTCTCGACAAGGCTCGGCACCTTCGTCCAGGCCTATGAAAGCCGGATCATTCCGCAACGCACTCAGGAGTTCGCCATCAACGCCGCCAACTACCGGCACTGGGACGAGGCCGTGCGGCTCTATGTCGACGACTGCCTGGAGGGCACCGAAGGACCGCGCGAGAAGGATTTCAACATGCGCTGGATCGCCTCTCTGGTTGCCGACTGTTACCGCATTTTGATGCGCGGCGGCGTCTTTCTCTACCCCGGCGATCGACGCAAGGGCTATGGTCAGGGACGGTTGCGCCTCGTCTACGAGGCCAACCCGATCGCCTATCTCATAGAACAGGCTGGTGGTGCCGCCACCGATGCGATCAACCGCATCCTGGAAATCGAACCCGAGAGCCTGCATCAGCGCGTGCCGATGATCTTCGGGTCGGCGCGGGAAGTCGCGCGCATCACCCGCTACCACACAGAGCCGAGCAACATCGGTGAGCGTGCGCCGCTGTTCAGCCGCCGCGGCCTGTTCAGAGCCTGAGCAGCACCATGTCAGCCAAGCACCCCATCATCACCATCACCGGGTCGTCGGGCGCCGGCACGACCTCGGTCAAGCGCATCTTCGATCTGATTTTCCGGCGCGAGAACATCGAGGCCGCTTTCATCGAAGGCGACGCCTTCCACCGCTACGATCGCGCGGCGATGAAGGCAAAGGTGGCCGAGGAGGAAAAGGCCGGCAACCCGAACTTCACCCATTTCAATGCCGCGGCCAACGAACTCGGAATTCTCGAAGAGGTGTTCGCGGAATATGGCCGCCGCGGAACGGGCAAGACCCGCACCTATATTCATGATGAGGAAGAGGAAAAGCAGCACGGCACGCCACCGGGAACCTTTACCGAATGGCGCGAATTCGCTCCCAGCGACCTGCTCTTCTACGAGGGGCTGCACGGCTGTGTCGTCACCGACACGATCAATTTGGCCAAGCATGCGGATCTCAAGATCGGCGTCGTGCCGGTCATCAATCTCGAATGGATCCAGAAGATCCATCGCGACCGTTCGACACGCGGCTATTCCACCGAGGCGGTGATGGACGTGATCCTGCGCCGGATGCCCGACTATGTCCGCAACATCGTCCCGCAATTCTCGCAGACCGCCATCAACTTCCAGCGCGTGCCGATCGTCGACACGTCCAACCCGTTCATCGCGCGCTGGATCCCGACGCCCGACGAATCGATGCTGGTTATCCGCTTCGCCAATCCGCGGGGCATCGATTTTCCGTATCTGCTGTCGATGATCCACGACTCGTTCATGTCGCGGCCAAATTCCATTGTGGTGCCAGGCAACAAGCTCGATCTTGCCATGCAGTTGATCCTGACGCCGCTCATCCTGCAATTGATTGAACGCAAGAGCCGTGTGTCGTGAGGAGGATGCAATGACCAGCCAAACAGCACTGAAGCCCGTCACCACAACCGCTCCCGTCTCGGAGCGCGACATGGCGAACGCCATTCGCGCGCTGGCGATGGACAGCGTTCAAAAGGCGAATTCGGGTCACCCTGGCATGCCGATGGGCATGGCCGACGTCGCAACGGTGCTGTTCAACCGCTTCATCGATATCGATCCGTCGAGGCCGGACTGGCCCGACCGTGACCGTTTCGTGCTTTCAGCCGGCCACGGCTCGATGCTGCAATACGCACTGCATCATCTGCTCGGCTATGAAGACATGCAGATCGAGGAATTGCAGCGATTTCGGCAGTTGGGCAGCCGCACCGCCGGACATCCGGAATACGGCCATGCGCTTGGCGTGGAGACCACCACCGGACCGCTCGGACAGGGCATTTCCACGGCGGTCGGCATGGCGCTGGCGGAACGTATGCTTGCCGCCCGCTACGGTGCCGATCTGGTCGATCATCATACCTATGTCATTGCGGGCGACGGCTGCCTTCAGGAGGGCATCAGTCACGAGGCGATAGACCTCGCTGGTCACCTGAAGCTTTCCCGCCTGATTGTTTTCTGGGACGACAATGCGATTTCCATTGACGGGCCGACCTCCCTCTCCACGTCGATGGACCAGCCGGCGCGCTTCAAGGCCGCCGGCTGGGATGTCCAAAGCGTCGCCGGCCACGACATGGAGGCAGTCGCCGCGGCAATCGAGGCGGCGCGGCGGTCGGATCGGCCATCGCTGATTGCCTGCCGCACAGTGATCGGCATGGGTGCCCCCAATCTCGGCGGTTCGGAAAAGACGCACGGCGCACCGCTGGGTGAAGCAGAGATCGCCGCGACACGCGAAAACATCGGCTGGGCCCACGCACCGTTCGATGTGCCAGATGATATCCTTTTCACCTGGCGCGAGATTGCCGGTCGCGGCGAAGCGATGCGGCGCGCCTGGGAGCAGCGGCTTGCCGCCTCGCCGCGGCGCGAGGCCTTCGAGAGCGCCGTCGCCGCCGAACTGCCCGACACGGTCTTCGAAGCGCTCGACGCCTTTCGTCGCGAACATGTCGAGAAGGCAACCAAGGTGGCGACGCGAAAAGCCTCCGAAATGGCGCTGGAGGCCATCAATGGCGCAACGGAGTTGACCGTCGGCGGCTCGGCCGATCTGACGCATTCGAATCTGACGATCACCAAGGACATGAACCGCATTGCACCGGGTGACTATGCCGGCCGCTATATTCACTACGGCATTCGTGAGCACGGCATGGCGGCCGCCATGAACGGCATCGCGCTGCATGGCGGTTTCGTGCCCTATGGCGGGACGTTCCTGTGCTTCGCCGATTATGCGCGCGGCGCGATGCGGCTCTCGGCGCTCATGGGCCAGCGCGTCATCTATGTGATGACACACGATTCCATCGGCCTCGGCGAGGACGGCCCGACGCACCAGCCGGTCGAGCACCTTGCGATGCTGCGTGCCACGCCTAATCTCAACGTCTTCCGCCCGGCGGATGTCATCGAAACGGCGGAGTGCTGGGAACTCGCGCTAAAGAGCAAGGATCGGCCGAGCGTCCTGGTGCTGTCGCGCCAGAACCTGCCGATGCTGCGTCGGTCGCACAGCGACGAGAACCGCTCCTGCCAGGGCGCTTACATCCTGCGGGAGCCGGCAAGGCACCGCGCCGTCACCCTGATCGCCACCGGCTCGGAGGTCGAGATCGCGGTTGCTGCCGCCGAAAGGCTGGAGACTGAGCATGGCGTCGCCGCCGCCGTCGTGTCGATGCCGTGCTGGGAGCTTTTCGAGGAGCAGGAAAGCGCCACCCGCAAGGCCGTCCTCGGCTCGGCGCCGCGCGTCGCGGTCGAAGCAGCAGCCCGGCTGGGCTGGGACCGCTGGATCGGCGAGACCGGTGCTTTCGTCGGCATGACCGGCTTCGGCGCCAGCGCCCCTGCCCCCGACCTCTACCGGCATTTCAACATAACGTCCGAAGCGGTTGCTGCAGCGGCACTGAAGCTCATCATCTAGGAGGATTCACAATGGCTCGCATCACCCTTCGCCAGCTTCTCGACCATGCCGCCGAGCACGGCTACGGCGTACCGGCATTCAACATCAACAACATGGAACAGGGCCTCGCCATCATGGAAGCGGCCAAGGCCTGCGACGCGCCTGTCATCATCCAGGCTTCGCGTGGCGCCCGATCCTATGCCAACGACATCATGCTGGCCAAGATGATGGAGGCGCTGACCGAAATCCACCCGACCATCCCGCTATGCATCCATCAAGACCACGGCAACAGCGAGGCCACCTGCCTTTCCGCGATCCGCCACGGCTTCACCTCGGTGATGATGGACGGATCCTTGATGGCGGACGCCAAGACGCCGGCCAGCTACGACTACAACGTCGCCATAACCGAACGCGTCGCACGCATGGCGCATTGGGTCGGCGCTTCCGTCGAAGGCGAACTGGGTGTGCTCGGCTCGCTGGAAACCGGTCAAAGCGAGGCAGAGGATGGCCACGGCGCCGAAGGCGCGCTTTCCCACGACCAGTTGTTGACCGATCCCGATCAGGCGGTCGACTTTGTGACCGCAACCCAGGTCGACGCGCTGGCGATCGCCTGCGGCACCTCGCACGGCGCCTACAAATTCACCCGCAAGCCGGACGGCGATATCCTGGCCATGCAGGTGATCGAGGCGATCCACGAAAAGCTGCCCAACACGCATCTGGTCATGCACGGCTCGTCCTCGGTGCCGCAGGAGCTGCAGGACATTATCAACAGATACGGCGGCGAGATGCCCCAGACCTTTGGCGTTCCGGTCGAGGAGATCGAGCGCGGCATCCGCTACGGCGTGCGCAAGGTCAACATCGACACCGATTGCCGCATGGCCATGGCCGGGCAGTTCCGCCGCGTCGCGACGGAAGACCCGCGCGAGTTCGATCCCCGTAAATTCCTGAAACCCGCCATGGACGCCTTGCGCGACCTTTGCCGGGACCGGTTCGAGCGTTTCGGCACGGCGTCCAACGCCTCGAAGATCAAGGTCATCGCCATGGACGAGATGGCGAAACGTTACGCCGCGGGAAAACTCGATCCCCATATCGCAATCGCGAAAGCCGCCTGAGCAACAAACAGGAGACCTGTCATGAACAAGATCGACATACTGCCAGCGGGGACGCTCAAGGAAGGCAAGGAACGCTACAAGTCAGGGGTCATCCCCTACAAGAAGATGGGTTACTGGGAGCCGGACTACAGGCCCAAGGAGACCGATCTGATCGCCATGTTCCGGATCACGCCGCAGCCGGGCGTCGACCACGAGGAGGCGGCCGCGGCCATCGCCGGCGAATCCTCCACCGCGACGTGGACCGTGGTGTGGACCGACCGACTGACGGCTTGCGAGCTCTATCGCGCCAAGGCGTTCAGATCCGAGCCGGTGCCGAACACCGGTCCCGGAACCAAGACCGAGCAACAGTACTTCGCCTACATCGCCTACGACCTCGACCTGTTCGAGCCGGGCTCGATCGCCAATCTGACCGCATCGATCATCGGCAATGTGTTCGGCTTCAAGGCAGTCAAGGCGCTGCGGCTGGAAGACATGCGTATCCCGGTGGCGTACCTCAAAACCTTCCAGGGGCCGGCGACCGGTATCGTGGTGGAGCGTGAGCGGCTCGACAAGTTCGGCCGGCCGCTGCTCGGCGCGACGACGAAGCCGAAGCTCGGCCTGTCGGGACGCAATTACGGGCGCGTCGTTTACGAAGCGCTGAAGGGCGGCCTCGACTTCGTCAAGGACGACGAGAACATTAACTCGCAGCCCTTCATGCACTGGCGCGACCGCTTCCTCTACTGCATGGAGGCCGTGAACAAGGCGTCGGCCGCCACCGGCGAGGTCAAAGGACATTATCTCAACGTCACCGCCGGCACGATGGAGGAGATGTACGAGCGCGCCGAATTCGCCAAGCAGCTTGGCTCCTGCATCGTCATGATCGACCTCGTTATCGGCTACACGGCGATCCAGTCGATGGCCAAGTGGGCGCGCCGCAACGACATGATCCTGCACCTGCACCGTGCCGGCAACTCGACCTATTCGCGCCAGAAGAACCACGGCATGAATTTCCGCGTCATCTGCAAATGGATGCGTATGGCCGGCGTCGACCACATCCATGCCGGCACGGTGGTCGGCAAGCTGGAAGGCGACCCGCTCATGATCAAGGGGTTTTATGACACGCTGCGCGAGGAGCGCACGCCGCAGAACCTCGAAACCGGGCTGTTCTTCGATCAGGAATGGGCCTCGCTCAACAAGGTGATGCCCGTCGCCTCGGGCGGTATCCATGCCGGCCAGATGCACCAGTTGATCCACTATCTCGGCGAGGATGTCATCCTGCAGTTCGGCGGTGGCACGATCGGCCATCCGGACGGTATCCAGGCAGGCGCGACGGCCAATCGCGTCGCCTTGGAAGCGATGATCCTGGCCCGCAACGAGGGGCGCGATTATTTGCGCGAAGGAACCAAGATCCTCGAACAGGCGGCCAGATGGTGCACGCCGCTGAAGGCTGCCCTGGAGACCTGGAAGGACGTCACCTTCAACTACGAGTCGACCGACACGGCCGACTTCGTGCCAACCGCAACGCCCAGCTTCTAGACGAAAGGAACCGTCGTCATGATGACCAATCCGGGAAACAAGGTCACGCAGGGACAGTTCTCGTTCCTGCCCGACCTAACCGATGAGCAGATTTCGGCGCAGATCAAATACGCGCTGAAGAACCATTGGGCGGTCAGCGTCGAGTACACGGACGATCCGCATCCGCGAAACACCTATTGGGAAATGTACGGCAACCCGATGTTCGACTTGAAAGATCCGGCGGGCATACTGCTTGAGGTCAACGCTTGCCGGAAAGCCTGTCCGAACATGTATGTGCGGGTAACCGCCTTCGATTCGACCAAGGGCTGGGAAGCCCCGCGCATGTCGTTCATTGTCAACCGGCCGCCCAGCGAACCCGGCTTCCGGCTGCTGCGCCAGGAGCGCGACGGCCGCAGCCAGGGTTATTCGATCGTGCCTTATGCGACCGACAGGCCCGAGGGCGAGCGGAGCTAGCTGAACCATGCTGAACGCGATGACCAAGGACGCTGCCGCACAGGACGCGACGGTTGATCTGCAGGCCGAGTTCGAGGCGTCCAACATCGACGAGGTCATGGACAAGCTCGACCGTGAACTCGTTGGCCTGAAGCCGGTCAAGACCCGCATCCGCGAGATCGCCGCTCTCCTCCTGGTCGACCGGCTTCGCCGCAAGTTCGGGCTGACCTCGGGCGCCCCGACGCTGCACATGAACTTTACGGGAAATCCCGGCACCGGAAAGACCACCGTGGCGCTGAGGATGGCCGAAATCCTGCATCGTCTCGGCTATGTCCGCGAAGGCCACATGGTCGCCGTGACGCGCGACGATCTCGTCGGCCAGTATGTGGGCCACACCGCGCCCAAGACCCGCGAGGTGATCAAGCGTGCCATGGGCGGCGTGCTTTTCATCGACGAGGCCTACTATCTCTACAAGCCCGAGAACGAACGCGACTACGGCCAGGAATCGATCGAAATCCTGCTGCAGTGCATGGAGAACAACCGTGACGATCTGGTTGTGATCCTTGCCGGCTACAAGAACAAGATGGACCGCTTCTTCGACAGCAATCCCGGCATGCGTTCGCGCATCGCCCATCACCTCGATTTCCCCGACTATGGCGTCAGCGAACTGAAATCGATCGCCGAGATTATGCTCGCGGAGCAGAATTATCGCCTCAGCGAGGCGGCGTCCCGTGCGCTCGAAGAGTATCTTCCGATCCGCATGAGGCTGCCGCATTTCTCCAACGCGCGTTCGGTCCGCAATGGGCTCGACCGGGCGCGGCTGCGGCAGGCCAACCGGCTTTTCGCATCGCGCAGCCGGGTGTTGACCAAAGCCGATCTTATCACCATCGAGGAATCCGACATCCGCGGCAGCCGCGTGTTCGCGGAAGGGAAACTCGAAGGCGAACCGGAGACGAAGATGCGCTGACGGGATGGAGCCGGCTGGCGCAGCGACCAACACCCGCAGACAGAATTGGAGACGACGACCATGGTCACCAGGACAATCATCGCACCCTCCGTGCTTTCCGCGGATTTCTCGCGGCTCGGCGACGAGGTCGAAGCTGTCGTGCGAGCGGGTGCCGACTGGATCCATCTCGACGTGATGGACGGCCATTTCGTGCCCAACATCACCTTCGGTCCGCCGGTGATCAAGGCGATCCGCGACCGAACGGACAAAATTTTCGACTGCCATCTGATGATCGCGCCGGCCGACCCCTATCTGGCCGCCTTCGCCGACGCGGGCTGCGACATCATCACGGTGCACGCCGAGGCCGGGCCGCATCTCGATCGTTCCCTGCAGGCGATCAAAAATCTCGGCAAGAAGGCCGGCGTATCGCTGAATCCTTCGACGCCGGAGAGCGCCATCGAATATGTGCTCGACAGGCTCGACCTGGTGCTTCTGATGACGGTCAATCCAGGCTTTGGCGGCCAGGCCTTCATTTCCGCGGTCATCGAGAAGATCAGGCGAATCAAGGCACTGGTTGGCCACCGCCCGATTGACATCGAAATCGATGGCGGCGTCACGGCCGAAACCGCCCCGCTGGTTGCCGCGGCCGGCGCCAATGTGCTGGTCGCCGGGTCGGCCGTGTTCAAGGGGGGCACCGAGGCAGCCTATCGCGCCAACATTGGAGCCATCCGACAGACGGCCGACGGTGCGATCCGGAAAGCCGCATAACCATTCCATCGGAGGCAAGCATGGCGGCCGTCCCCCCTGTGTGCGATTTCGGCTGGCGCGCCATCGATGCCGTTTTGCCTGGCGTCGACGGCAGGTCGCATTCGATCTTCAGCCAGGCCGGCCCGAACGGCCTGGTCGTGGCCTTCATCTGCAATCACTGCCCTTATGTGAAGGCGGTGATTTCACGTATCGTGTGCGATGCCAACGATCTTAAGGCCGAAGGTATCGGCTTTGTCGCGATCAACTCAAACGATGCCGACACCTACCCGGAGGATTCCTTCGACCAAATGAAGCTCTTCGCCACGACGAACGGCTTTAGCTTCCCTTACCTGCACGACCACCGCCAAACTGTGGCGCGCGATTACGCAGCCGTGTGCACTCCCGATTTCTTCGGGTTCAACAGCGAGTTGGGACTGCAATATCGCGGTCGGCTGGACGCCTCGCGACGAGAAGCCGGAGCGCCCGGGCTGAGACGCGACCTGTTCGAGGCGATGAAGCAGGTTGCCCGAACCGGCGACGGGCCGCTAGACCAGATCGCCTCGATCGGCTGCTCGATCAAGTGGAAGGATGCCGCATGAACGTCGGTGCAGGTAGGCCGCTTCGATCGCCGAAGGCGATCCTGTTCGATCTCGACGGCACGCTGGTCGACTCGGCACCGGACATAGCGGCCGCCGTCAACGAACTGCTGGCCAGTCGCGGTCTGCCGCCGCTGCGCCTGGATCAGGTCACGGCCATGATCGGCGGCGGCGTCAGGAAATTGATCGAGCGAGCCTTCGCGGCGTCGGGAGCGCCACTGCTCGGCAACGCTCTCGATGAGGCCAACCGCGTCATGGCGCCTATCTACCGCCGGCATCTGACCGGCCTGACAAGGCTGATGCCTGGCGTCAGGGAGGCTCTCACCCACTTTCATTTGGGCGGAGTAAGCATGGGGGTGGCAACCAACAAACCGCAGTTGGCGACCCGCGAAATCCTGCTTCATTTCGGATTGACGGAATATTTCGGCGCAATCGTTGGCGGAGACGCGGTGACATTCCTGAAACCGGCGCCCGATGCCCTGCTGCTGGCGTTGGCACAGCTTGGGGTCGACCCCGGTGACGCGCTGCTGGTCGGAGACAGTGGCGCCGACCTGGGTGCCGCACGCGCCGCCGGCATGCCCGTCATTCTGTTGCGCGGCGGCTACAGCCACATTCCGGTGGAAGAGCTTGGCGCCGACCTCGTTTGCGACAGCCTTTTCGATCTGCCTTCGGCCATGCAGAGGCTGCAAGCCGATGCGTGATCAAGGCGTCCGCCGGCCGAACGCAAATTCGAACGGCCGGCTGCGCTCTATTTCGAGAATTGCTTCAGATAGGCAATGACATTGGCGATGTCTTCGTCCTGCTTCAGGCCGACAAACGCCATCTTTGTTCCTTTGACCATGGCCTTGGGATCGTGAAGATAGGTCTTCAGCGTGGGTTCATCCCATTTGACGCCGGACTTGCCTGCCGCGACCATCGCCTGAGAATAGCTGAACCCCGGG
The DNA here is from genome assembly GCF_004023165.1 of Mesorhizobium sp. M7A.F.Ca.MR.176.00.0.0. Classification (NCBI taxonomy): domain Bacteria; kingdom Pseudomonadati; phylum Pseudomonadota; class Alphaproteobacteria; order Hyphomicrobiales; family Phyllobacteriaceae; genus Mesorhizobium; species Mesorhizobium sp. M7A.F.Ca.MR.176.00.0.0. The sequence continues at coordinate 18,144 of NZ_RZTC01000037.1, forward strand.
TGCGTGCCGGCCGTTCGGCCGATGACGCCGTTCAACGACGGGCCGACCTTGTTCTTGTCCTGGTCGGCGGTATGGCAGACCTTGCATTTGGCGAAGACCTTCTCACCAGCCGCCGCATCCTGTGCCTGGGATTGGCTCGCGATGAAGGGCACAACGGACATGACTGCGAAAAATGCGATTGCGCGCATGGTATTTCCTCATTGATCGTCTGGGTGCCCTGGACGATTTGCGCATGCCGATCCTTTGATCCGTCGGTATGCGCCTTACGCGGTGGAGTGGAAATTCCGCTTCTCCCGTGAAGCCGCGCCGCGTGACTCGGAAGCTAATTGGCATGTTGTGAAAGTCAATCGTACAAAGGTTTAGGGGCCTGCGAGCTCAAGAGACCTTTCCATTCGTCTTTGTTGACGGCTATCGGGCGAGCGCGTAGCTTGACCTCAATCCGGTTTCTCCATTGGCACCTCGGGAAATCCGGCAAGTGGCGGTTTGTCCTGGCTCCTGGTTGGGCTGGACTCGCCGAGATGGGCGTTTGGGAACGCGCAAGAGGTGCTGAATGGACATGGTCGATCTCATATTGACGGTTTGCCTCAGCGCCAATCCGAGCAATTGCCGAGACGAACATCTCTATTTCGAGAGCCGCGGCACTCTGTTCCAATGCATGATCCTTGCCCCCAGCGAAATCGCGAAATGGTCTCAAGAACACCCGAACCTCAAGGTCATGCGCTGGAAATGCGCATTTCCGAGCAAGGAACGAGCCATCTGATTTGGCAGCGCGGAACCCTGGGGAGGAGGTGTCATGATGGTTTCACGGCGCATGACGCTGCGTCTGGCGGTTCTCGGGACAGCCGCTGTTCTTGCTACCAGGCCGGTCGTTGCGGCAGCCAGGATTCGCCTCGGTGTGCTGAAGTTCGGAACCGTGAGTTGGGAACTCGATACGCTAAGGCGGCACAAATTCGATGCCGCCAACGGGATCGATCTGGAGATCATCGACTTCGCCGGCGAGGATGCAACCAACGTCGCGCTGCTGGCTGGCGCGATCGACATGATCGTCTCCGACTGGCTGTGGGTCTCGCGCCAGCGCTCCGAAGGCGGCGACCTCACATTGACCCCCTATTCGACCTCCGTGGGGGCGATCATGGTGAAGGAGGATTCGCCGATCCGGACGGTCGCCGATCTCGAGGACAAGAAAATCGGCGTCGCCGGCGGCCCGCTCGACAAGAGTTGGCTGCTTATACAAGCGCTGAGCAGACGCGATCTCGGCGTCGACCTGTCGGCAGCCAGCGACATCGTCTTCGGCGCGCCGCCGCTGATTTCGGAAAAGGCGATACAGGGCGAACTCGATGCGGTGCTGAATTTCTGGCATTTTTGCGCCCGTCTCGAGGCCAATGGCTTCCGTCGACTGATCGGCGTGAACGACGCGGCAAAGGCGCTCGGGGCTCTGGGACCCGTTTCGGCCCTCGGTTACGTCTTCCATGACCAATGGGCAAACGAGAACCCGGATGCCGTCAGGGGTTTCGTGAGGGCGTCCACGCAAGCCAAGGACTTGCTGGCCAGATCCGATGACGAATGGCTGCGCCTGGCGCCGATCATTCGCGCGGAAGGCAAGGAACTGGAAAAGCTGCGCGATCGCTACCGCCAAGGCATTCCCAGACGGTCGGTCGCCGAGGAAGCGGCCGACGCCGGCAGGCTATACCATGTGCTGGCGGCGATCGCCGGCGCGAAACTTGTCGGCAGCGCGCCGGAGATGGCGCCCGGCACGTTCTGGCCGGGACCCGAGAAATGACCGCATTGGGAACCGACGGCACGCGTGACGCCCCGCCGAGCATGTCCGGCCGACGCAGCCTGGCGACGGCACTGGTGCCCGCGCTGACCGTAGCGGTTTCCCTGCTCGCGCTTTGCCTGCTGTGGAACCTTGCGGCAAGCGTCTGGCCAAGCCGTGCCTTTCCAGGACCTGCGCAGGTCTGGCAGGTGCTTCTCAGGGAGGCTGCGGGCGGCGACCTCTTTTACCATCTCGGCGTGACTCTCGGCCGGGTCGCCGCGGCATATATCGTCGCCATGATCATCGGATCCGTCATCGGCGTTTTGCTCGGCAGCCATCGTCGCGTCGACCGTTTTTTCAACCCGTGGGTGATCCTGTTCCTCAACATCCCGGCGCTGGTGGTCATCGTCCTCGGCTACATCTGGTTCGGCCTCAACGAGGCGGCGGCGATCGGCGCGGTGGCGGTGAACAAGATCCCGAATGTCGTGGTGACGATGCGCGAAGGCGCTAGGGCGCTTGATCCAAGTTACGCCGAAATGGCCACCGTCTATCGCTTCGGCCGCCTTGAACGCATCCGCCATATCCTGCTGCCGCAATTGCAGCCCTATCTTGCCGCCGCATCGCGATCCGGCATTGCCCTCATCTGGAAGATCGTCCTGGTCGTCGAACTGCTCGGCCGCTCGAACGGTGTCGGCTTCCAGATCCATCTCTATTTCCAGCTCTTCGATGTCGCCGCCATCCTTGCCTACACGCTGGCTTTCGTGGCGGTGATGCTTGTCATTGAACTTCTCCTGGTGCAGCCCGTTGAACGACATGCAACCCGTTGGCGCCGTCGTCCCGCTTAAGGTCGACATCGCCGAAAAGACCTTCAGGTCCACGCGAGGCGTCTCGATCACGGCGCTTCAGGACCTTTCCTTCGAGGTCCGGCAAGGCGAATTCGCCTGCTTGCTGGGACCGTCGGGCTGCGGCAAAACCACGACGCTGCGTATCCTGCTTGGCTTGGACCAAGACTTTTCCGGCTCCTTTCAGTTGCCGCAAGGAGGTTCGAACCGCATCGCCGCCGTATTCCAGGAACCGACCCTGCTGCCGTGGCGAACGGTGGAACAGAATGTCAGGCTGGCGTTGCCGAAAAGCTTGAGAGCGAAAAATCTGGACGGGCTGTTCGACACGCTCGGCCTCGCCGGCATGCGCTCGCTCTATCCTGCCGAACTGTCGCTCGGCCTTGCGCGCAGGGCAGCACTTGCCAGGGCTTTCGCCACCGAGCCGGCGGTGCTTTTCCTGGACGAACCTTTTGTCTCGCTCGACGAACAGACCGCCGAGCGGCTTCGGCATCTGCTTTTGACCGTGTGGTCGGCACGGCCAACGACCGCCTTGATGGTGACGCATAATCTACGCGAGGCACTGATGCTGTCGGACCGCATCATCGTGCTCGCGCCACGGCCAACCCATGTGCTCGGCGTGTTCGACGTACGGCTGCCACGGCAACATCGCAATTCGCAGGTGATGAGCGACCTCCTGCGGTCGTTCCATCAAAGATTTCCGGACGTCACCTGATCGCCTGCAGGCGAGATGCATATCGGAGACCTTCATGTCGATCGATCGGCTAAGACGCAGGCTTGTGAGTGGCTTCACCTGCACCGCTGCCAGCGCCGCCTTGCTGCCATGCTGCCTCGGACGAGCCGTTCTGGCCGCAGGCGGCAGCTTGCGGTTCTCGACCAGGCAAATCGCCGACGGCGTCTTCGCCTTCCAGGGCGCGGATGAATTGATGACCGCCGCCAACAACGGTGCGATCTGCAATCTGGGCGCCGTCATCGGCACCGATGCGGTTGCCGTCATCGACAGCGGTGGCAGCCTGATCGAGGCGCACGCCTTTCTCGCCGCGATCGGAAAGCTGACAGCAAAGCCGGTTCGCTTCCTGGTCAACACCCACATGCATCCCGACCATATCTTCGGCAATGCGGCATTCCGGAAGATCGGCGCGACCATCGTCGGTCACCGCAATCTGCCGCGTGCTCTCGAGGCGCGTGGAGCGTTCTATCTGCACAACTATCGCGAACAGCTTGGCGAGGCGTTGATGGAGGGGATCGAGATCGTGCCGCCGACCATGCTGGTCGACGATCGCCTGCAACTCGACCTCGGCGGGCGCATGATCGAACTGCGGGCATGGAAGGCGGCGCACACCGACAACGACCTGACCGTATTCGATACCGCGACGAGAACGCTCTTTGCCGGCGATCTCGTGTTCATGGGCTCCTTGCCGACGCTCGACGGATCACTGCTTGGATGGCTCCGCCAGATGGATGCGCTCACCGCGATCGACGCCGCGCGCGTCGTTCCAGGTCATGGTCCTGTAACGGCCGACTGGCCACAAGCGCTGGCGGGGGAGCGACGCTATTTCGAGATTCTGGCGCGCGATATCCGCAAGGCGATCGCCGACGGAACGCCGCTGCGCGAAGCAGTCAAAACCGCTGGCGAAACCGAACGGGATAATTGGCACCTGTTCGACGATTACAACGAGCGCAACGCAACGGCCGCATTTGCCGAACTCGAGTGGGAATAGACGATGCCGACATGCGTCCAGCACCTGTAAGGCACGGCGATTTGCCAAGGCGTCGCCAAAGGCTTATCCTCAACGCCAGCCTGGGCACCACCTCTCTGCATTGGTGGAGGCATCGAAATGCAAAATCACGCTTACTCGAGCCGGCAGCTCGCTTTGCCGCTCGCATCCGTTTTTGTCGCGATCATCTTGGCCATCGGCACGCTGCTCGGCTCCTCGGGAACCGCCAGCGCACAGCAAACAACCGCGTCCTCGGACAGAATCTGGCATGACTTGAAGGGCGACGTGTTCGGCGATCGGGCAATTCTGGTCGATACCGGCGTCGTCAGGATCGAAGCGCCGAAGCGGGCGCAGGATGCCGCCATCGTGCCCGTCGACATCCATCTCGATCCAGCCAAGGCGCCGGACGGCATCAAATCCGTTACCTTGATCATCGATGCCAACCCTGCACCGGTGGCGGCAACGTTCCAGCTCGGCAAGGATGCCGGCGTGACGCATCTGTCGACGCGCGTGCGCGTCAACGACTATTCCTATCTGCGTGCCATCGCTGAGACGCAGAGCGGCCAGCTCCATATGATGCAGACCTTCGTCAAGGCATCAGGCGGATGCTCCGCCCCTGCGGTCAAGAACCAGGACGAGGCCAACGCGACGATGGGTCAGATGAAGCTGCGCCAGTTCCCGCCCAAAGAGACGATGACCAAGACTGAGGAACTGCAGTTGATGATCCGGCATCCTAACAATTCGGGCCTGCAGCGGGATCCGCTGACCCAGTATTTCATACCGGCGCATTTTGTTCAGAAACTGTCGATCTCGCAAGCCGGCCGGCCGATCCTCTCCATGGAAGGTGGAATATCGATTTCGGAAGACCCCAATTTCCGGTTCGATTTCACCGTGCATGGCAACGGCGAAATCCAGGTGGAAGCGACCGACACGGATGGCAAAACATTCCGCAATCAGTGGCCCCTGGAGACAGCAGGTCTCTGAAGTATCCCTCTTGCGCCGTAATGCCGGATGCTTGCCAGCTCGATCCCCGAAGTGAAGCTCATTTCGGGAGGATCATGTCCAGGCAAAGGATGGAACTCCATCCGGCTTGCGGAGGGAGCAGGCTCTAAAAGCAGCGCACGTCGGCTTCCGACTGCGCGCGCTTCAATTCGGTACGGGCGGCCTTCGCCGGTGCGCTTTCGCGAAACAGCCCAGCGTTTTCGCCTGTGGTCAAAGACATACTCTTGAAAGTCTCGGCCCTCTCATAGTGGTCGTACGGAAGGATCGAGGCGATGACGTCGATCGAGCAGGAACAGCTTTCCAGCGCCTTACGTGTCTGGCCGTTCGTCTGCATGCAGCCGAGCACGTAATCGGCAATCGTTGCTGTCGGGTAATCTCCCGCGGCGCCCGCCGGGTTTGCGAAGGCCAGCGGCGCGGCCAGGAGCAGCGGCAAGGTCGAAAATCCAACATATCTGATCATGGGAAAACCTCCGGTTAGCCTGGGCGCGATGTGCCAAGTCGGGATCACCGTGGCAGTTGGCAACGAGCCGCAGAGTCAGTCAAGCGCCCATGGCTTCCGTATACGACCAAAGGAGGAATGCGGTACTCATCGACCGTGGTTCCGCATGGCGGCCTGATGGCCCGCTCCACACCCCAACTCCAACGATCATCTCATGCTTGGCCCACTATCGATTCCCCATGCAGCACGTAGATGGCTAGGTCGGGACCTCGAAGTGAATACCGCTAAATAAAATCCTTGCTTAGGTGAAATGTAAAACTCAAAAAATAATCAAATTTTATGCGGCCAACCGTTACTTAGCTAGTAGAAATACTTTATATAACAAATACCGTCCTAGTTATTTCCTTATATTGCACCGCATCATTTACGATATTGCGGTGCAAAAAGACACCCAGGCTTTTTTGCTTGCCTAGCGTTTTGCGATGACATAGCCTCACCCTGTTTCCGGCTTCAAGGGCGTCACCGTCATTAGGGAGCGGCGACAGTCTTTCGTAGGCCAAGGTGAGGTGGGCAGTAACGGTGCCCTCTGCACATCTGGCTTAGGTCGTGACACGCTGCCGGAAATATTTCCCCCCCGTGAATCGCTTGGGCAAGCCCTTGTGGGCTCAGCAAATGATTCATCACTATGAACCTCGGGAGGAATTCGGATGCGTGTACTTACGAAAGCTACCTATATTCTAACCACTGCGGCGTTTCTGTCGCTCGGCGCGGCCTATACGGCGTCGGCTAACGAGGACCTTGCAAAGCTGGCTTCGGATTCGAAGAACTGGGCAATGCAGACGGGTGACTACGCCAACACCCGCTATTCCAAACTCAACCAGATTACTGCGGACAATGTGAAGAACCTGCAGGTCAAGTGGACCTTTTCCACCGGCGTGCTGCGAGGCCACGAGGGTGGACCGCTTATCATCGGCGATGTGATGTATGTCCACACGCCTTTCCCGAACAATGTCTTTGCGCTCGACCTCAAGAATGACGGGAAGATCCTCTGGAAATACGAACCCAAGCAGGATCCCAACGTCATTCCGATCATGTGTTGCGATACGGTCAATCGCGGTGTTGCCTATGGTGACGGCAAGATCATTCTCAATCAGGCCGACACCACGGTCGTCGCCCTCGACGCGAAGACCGGCAAGGTCGTCTGGTCGGTCAAGAACGGTGACCAGACCGATGGCGGCAAAGGCGAATCCGGTACGGCTGCCCCCGTCGTCGTCAAGGACAAGGTGCTCATCGGCGTCTCCGGCGCCGAATTCGGCGTTCGCGGCTGGCTGGCCGCCTACAATCTGAAAGATGGCAAACTCGCCTGGAAAGCCTATTCGGAAGGTCCGGACGCAGACACCCTGATCGATCCCGAAAAGACCACGCATCTCGGCAAGCCGGTGGGCAAGGACTCCGGCACGAACACCTGGGAAGGCGAGCAGTGGAAGACAGGCGGCGGCACGACATGGGGATGGTATTCCTATGATCCCAAGCTGAACCTGGTCTACTATGGCACCGGCAATCCCTCGACGTGGAACCCCGTACAACGCCCCGGCGACAATCGCTGGTCGATGACGATCATGGCCCGCGATGCGGACACGGGTGTTGCCAAATGGCTCTACCAGATGACCCCGCATGACGAATGGGACTATGACGGCATCAACGAGATGATCCTCGTCGATGGCATGGACGTCAACGGCGCCAAGCACGACGTGCTGGTGCATTTCGATCGCAATGGCTTTGCCTACACCATGGATCGCGCCAGCGGCGAACTTCTCGTCGCCAAAAAATACGATCCGGCTGTGAACTGGGCGACCGAAGTCAACATGGACCCAAAGAGCGATCAGTATGGCCGCCCGCAGGTCGTGGCGAAATATTCGACCCAGCAAAACGGCGAAGACACCAACTCGACCGGCATCTGCCCGGCCGCGCTTGGAACCAAAGACCAGCAGCCGGCCGCCTACTCGCCGAAGACTGGGCTGTTCTATGTCCCGACCAACCATGTCTGCATGGACTATGAGCCTTACAAGGTAAGCTACACCGCCGGTCAGCCCTATGTTGGCGCCACCGTGTCGATGTACCCGGCCCCTGGCGGCGACGGCAACATGGGCAACTTCATTGCCTGGGATGCAGCCAAGGGTGAGATCGTCTGGTCGAAGCCCGAGATGTTCTCGGTGTGGTCTGGCGCGTTGGCCACGGATGGCGACGTCGTCTTCTACGGCACGCTCGAAGGCTACATCAAGGCGGTCGATAAGGACGGCAAGGAACTCTACAAGTTCAAGACCCCGTCCGGCATCATCGGCAACATCACGACCTACGAGCAGGGCGGCAAGCAGTACATCGCCGTTCTGTCGGGTGTTGGCGGTTGGGCAGGTATTGGCCTGGCAGGCGGCCTGCTTTCGCCTGATAACGCCGCTGCCTGGCATGGCGCCGTCGATCAGGGCCGTGCCCAAGGCGATGAGGCCGCCGTCGTTGGCACCGCTGGTCTTGGTGCCGTCGGTGGCTACGCGGCACTTGCCGACTACACGACGCTGGGCGGTCAGCTCACCGTCTTCGGTCTCCCGGATTGATGCGCTGGGAACCTTGAGAACGCCTCAGGTCTTGTGAGACCAAAGGCTTGAAGAACGAGAGCCCGGATCATCCGGAAGCCATGGCCGGGCTCTCGATTCGGTTACGCACCCAAAACACCGATCAATGCCGGTCGCGCCAGCAAAACCGTGTCCATTGGCAAATGAAGGAAGTTTGAATGTCCGTTCGCATTGTAATTTCGGCTTTGGTCCTGGCTCTGCTGCCTCTGGCAAGCTCAGGCGTCGCCCAGGCCGACGACAGCATGGAAAAAGCCAAGGCGGTGAAGGAAGAAGGCGGCAAGTATTTGGATGCGGATGGAAATCCGACCTACAAGATCGAAAACGGAACCGTCGATTGGTACACGTTCAGCGGCTACCGCCGGTATCACTCCGATTGCCATGTCTGCCACGGACAGGATGCAACAGGTTCGAGCTATGCGCCGGCTTTGGTCAACAGCCTGAAAAACATGGATTACGGCACGTTCCTCTCGATCGTCGCCGAGGGCCGCAAGAATGTCGGCGGCGGCAAGGAAAACGTCATGCCTGCCTTTGGCGACAACAAGAATGTCTATTGCTACATGGACGACCTCTACATCTACCTGCGCGCGCGCGCAGATGGCGCGGCGCCCCGCGGACGGCCGCCCAAGCACGAAGACAAGGCCCAGGCGGCGAAGGATGCCGAAGCATCCTGCATGGGTGGGTGACATGATTGGCCGCGATGCATTGAAGCTGCGCGTCGTTCTGCCGATCCTCGGCACGCTCGCCTTGCTGCCGTCGAATGCGCATGCGCAAAGCGCCGGCCTTGGTGCGGCGGGAGAACTGGTCGACCCCGACATCTTGCGCGTCTGCGCCGATCCCTCGAATATGCCCTTCACCGACAAGAGCGGCGAAGGATTCGAAAACAAGCTGGCAGAGCTGGTTGCCGCGAAAACCGGGCGCAAGTCCGTCTCCTACACCTGGTTTCCCACGATCACCGGCTTCGTGCGCAATACGTTGGGGGCCAACCGATGCGACATCATCATGGGCTATGCCCAGGGCGATGAGCTGGTGCAGAACACCAACGCCTACTATCGCTCCGCCTATGTGCTGGTGCATCCGAAAAGCAAAGATATGGAAGGCGTGGAAACGATCGAGGATTCCAGACTCACGGGCAAGACGATCGGCGTCGTTGAAAGCACGCCGCCAACCGCCAACATGGCCGCCAACAAGCTCCTGCGGACCGCCAAGATCTATCCGCTTGCGGTGGATACGCGCGTCACCCCATCCATGGGGGAGGTCATGATCAAGGACATGCTGGCACACAAGATCGATGCGGCGGTGCTGTGGGGACCGATGGCAGGTTACTATGCCAAGGAACTCGGAGCTGATGTGACGATCGTTCCACTGGTGAAGGAAAAAACCGGCTCGCGCATGTCTTACCGCATTACCATGGGCGTACGTCCGTCCGACCAGGAATGGAAGCGGACGCTCAACCGGGTGATCAGGGAAAACCAGGCGGAGATCACCAGGATCCTGCTGAGCTATAACGTGCCGCTGATCGACGAACACGACAACCTGATTACCCAATGAATGGAAGGGAGACTATTTTCTTGCTGGTCGCCGCGAGCCTTCTGGGTCTGACCGAGCCGACATGGGCTGGCGATGTCGCCGAACCCAGCGGTTTCCGGATGGACGACTATCGGGCGCCGGTGCCGCGGACGCTGCAAGGCGCGAGGGTGGTGACGACGGTGGAAGCGGAAGCGCTGTGGCGGGCGAAAAAGGCGATCTTCTTCGACGTGATGCCGGACACGCCCAAACCGACCAATTTGCCGGCAGGGACCATATGGAGGGACAAGGTCAGAAAGGACATCCCCGGCAGCATATGGCTGGCCAATGTGGGATACGGCGCTATTTCGCAGGAGACCGCCAGCTATTTTCGCCAAGGCCTCGAGGCCAAAGCCGGGACGGACAAGTCGCGCGCGATTCTGTTCTACTGCATGACGAATTGCTGGATGTCGTGGAATGCGGCGAAACGGGCCGTCGAGTGGGGCTACAGTTCGGTAATCTGGTATCCGCTAGGCGCTGATGGGTGGGAAGATGCAAACCTTCCACTGGAGGAGAAAAAACCCTACACAACGAACAATTAAAGTAAGGACTGCAATTATTCTCGATAGTTTGTTTTCAACTTTTCAAAACCTATTGTTTCATTTGTCCATTTTGAGACTTGATGGACGAGCCATTGCGTCGGTGCCCTGCAATGGTTGGCTAACGACAGGATCGGTCCCTTCGGGCTGGTATAAGAGGAGAAATGTCATGAAGAAGAACTGGAAAAAACCGACCATGTGTCAGGTTGCCGCTGGCTTCGAAATTTCACGGTATCTGCCTGCTGAAATTACTCCCAAGAAGTAGGCCGCAGAGGTGCGCGTCCCTGGCGACAGGGGCGCGCATCCCCTCGCCCCATGGATTTTCGTGAAAGATTTTGACGCACGCAAAGCGCGCGAAGCGTTTTTTGTGACTGCAAATTGCCTGCAGGTCAGAGAAGCCGGCGCGCGGGCATTTTCATGCATTTGAGGATCATCGGATCGGCGGCGGGCGGCGGCTTTCCGCAATGGAACTGCAACTACAGTCTGAGTCGTGCGGCTCGCACCGGCATGGCCGGCGTGCATTCACGAACCCAGTCAAGTGTCGCCGCCTCGGCGGACGGGTTCGGCTGGGTTCTTTTCAATGCCTCGCCCGACATTCGCCAGCAAATCGCTGCAACACCTGAACTGCAGCCTGCGGGCGATGCGCCGCTGCGCTCGACGCCTATTCGCGCGGTGGTGCTGACCAACGCCGATGTCGATCATATCGCCGGACTGCTCAGCCTGCGCGAGCGGCAGCCTTTCGCCATCTATGCAACGGCGCAGGTTCTGGCGACGCTGGAGGCGAATTCGATTTTCAACGTTCTCGATCCAGCGCTTGTGCCGCGGCGCATCCTGCCGCCGGCGAAAGAATTGGCCATTTGCGACGCAGAAGGCCGCGAGACCGGCGTAATGATCGAGCCCTTTCCAGTGCCCGGGAAGATAGCACTCTATCTGGAGGATAGAGACCATCCGGATGCCAATTTCAGCTCCGACGCAGGTAATACGATCGGAGTCCGAATTGCCGGCGTCGGCAGCCGCGGCTCCGTCTTCTATATCCCAGGCTGCGCGCGCATCGATGCGGCCTTGCGCGCGCGTCTCGCCGATGCCGCCTGTCTTCTGTTCGACGGCACGGTCTATACCGACGACGAGATGATCGTTGCCGGCGTCGGTCAGAAAACCGGCGCGCGCATGGGGCATCTGGCAATCTCGGGAGAATCGGGTTCGATCGCCGGCTTGGCCGATGTGAAGGTCGGCCGCCGTGTCTTCGTCCACATCAACAACACCAACCCCATCCTTGACGAGAACTCCGCCGAGCACGCGGCGGTCAAGGCGGCAGGCTGGGAAATCGCAAGCGACGGTATTGAGGTGGAATTTTGAGCGACTTCCGCGATGCAGCCAAAGGCGGACTCTCCACGAACGCTCTCGAAGCCGTGCTGAGGCAGGTTGGCGCCGAGCGCTATCACAATCGCCATCCCTTTCACCACAGGATGACCAGCGGCGCATTGTCGAAGGCCGAGATGAAGGCCTGGGCGCTGAACCGCTATTGCTATCAGGCGGTCATCCCCCGCAAGGATGCCATGATCCTCGTGCATGCCGAGGATCCAGCGTTTCGCGCCGCGTGGCGCAAGCGGATCGAGGATCATGACGGCGAGGACGGCTGGAGCGGCGGCATCGCGCGCTGGCTGCATCTGGCAACTTCGCTCGGCCTGGACGCCGAGGCCGTGAAGAGCGAAAGGCTGGCACTGCCGGCGACGCGCTTCGCGGTGGGCGCTTACCTTTCCTTTTGCACAAACCGGACGTTGTTCGAGGCGGTCGCGTCCTCGCTGACCGAGATGTTCTCGCCACTCATCATCGGCGAGCGGGTGCCGGCAATGCTGGCCAAATACGACTACATCACCGAGGATACACTGGCCTATTTCAGGCAACGGCCCGAACAGGCCTCGCGTGACGCCGACTTCGCCCTCGCCTACGTGCTCAGCCATGCCGATACGGCGGAGCGCCAGCAGCAGGCAATCGATGCACTGGTGTTCAAATGCGATATACTCTGGGCCATGCTTGATGCGCTTCAACACGCCTATGGCGAGCAGGGAAACATACCGCCCGGCGCCTTCCAGCCCGAGGCAGCCCTATGATGGCGCTGCGCGAAAGAGCCGTGGTGTCGCTGCAGTCGATACCTTCGCTGCCGAAGCACGTGCGCATACAGTACGATTCCGTGCGGCAGGCATTCGCCGTGCTTTCACCCGAAAAGATATTCTGGCCGAACGATGTCAGTCTCGATATTTTGCGCCGCTGCGATGGACGGTCAACGGCAGGCGATATCATTGCTGGCCTTGCCGCGGATTATGAGGCCGAACAGGAGGCCGTGGCGACCGACGTCATCGCCTTCCTGCAGGAATGGTCGGACAAGCTGCTGGTGAGGCTATGAGCACGCCCCTCCTCCCTCCAATCGGCATGCTGGCGGAACTGACGCATCGCTGCCCGCTGCAATGCCCTTATTGCTCCAATCCGCTGGAACTGCTGAAGGCCAATCGCGAACTCGACACAGAGACCTGGCTCGCCCTGTTCTCGGAGGCCGCCGATCTGGGAGTGCTCCAGGTGCATCTGTCCGGTGGCGAGCCGACACTGCGCCGCGACCTCGAGCAATTGATCGCAGGGCTTGCGGGGCGCGGCGTCTACACCAATCTGATTACCGCGGGCGTTGGCATCGTCGAGGGCCGTATCGAGGCATTTGCCGAAGCCGGCCTCGACCATCTGCAACTGAGCTTTCAGGGCGCGCGGCCGGCGACCACCGATCGCATCGGCAACCACAAGGGCGCTCACGAAAAGAAGCTGGAAACGGCACGCCGCGCACGCGCTGCCGGTCTGCCTCTTACCATCAACGCACCGATCCATCGCCATAACATCGAGGAAGTGCCGGAATTCATCGATCTCGCCCTTTCGCTGGGCGCGGAGAGGCTCGAGATCGCCAATGTGCAGTATGCCGGCTGGGCGTTGACCAATCGCGACCAACTGATGCCCGAGCGTGAAGCGGTCGACAGGCAGGCGGAGATCGTTGCGGAGGCACAGGAGCGACTGGCCGGCATCATCAACATCGATTTTGTGACGCCGGACTATTTCGCGATCTATCCCAAGCCGTGCATGGGCGGCTGGGCGCGGGACGCCTTCATGGTGACGCCTGACGGCACCGTACTGCCCTGCCATGCCGCACAGACGATCCCGTCGCTCAGCTTCGAGCGTTTCGAACCACGCAGGCTGTCCTCGATCTGGGCCGATTCACCGGGGTTCAATGCCTTTCGCGGCACGGACTGGATGCAGGAACCCTGTCGCGGCTGTGAGCGGCGCGAGATCGACTGGGGCGGCTGCCGCTGCCAGGCGATGGCGATCGCCGGCGATGCCGCTGCAACGGACCCGGCTTGCGCGAAATCGCCGGTCCATGCTCGCATGGCAATGCTGATCGACGAAGCCAAGCGCATTGCCACAGCCCCTTCGAGAGAAGAACCATTCGTCTACCGGCGGATCGGCGCCATGACCGAATCCGCCTGACCTGGCGAGAAAGCGCGTCTCACCCCCTCCGCAAAACGCGAAGCGTCTGCTCGTCAAACAATGGCTCGTCCTGGCCGATGCGCACAAACAGCAGGCTGTGCCCCTCATCCGCCGGCACCTCGAAATACTGGACGCCGTCAGGCATTTCGCCCCAGACGCCGCAGGGCGGCTCCGGAATCTCGTTGGGATCGGCAAGTGCTTTCAGCTCTTTCGCATAGGCGGCGTCGGGGCTGAATGTGTAGCGTTTGACGCCGGCGGGTACTGTGCTCTCGGTGTAAGGCGTCAGCACGCAGCGGGCGCTGACAGTCTTGTCGGTTTTTTCCAGGAACAGGCGGCGCAATGCAGCCTCGGCAGTTTCACCTGATATGATGTCGAACAGTTCGACGAGAGGATCGGCCGCGCCGCCGTCGCTGTATTTGATGGCAAGCGCGTTGTCGGCGAATTCGAAATGGATCTGGCGGAAGCCGAAGTCGCAGCGTTGCGCCCAGGCGGCCAGCCCGATATCAGACAACCTTTCCCAGACGCATTTGTCGATCGGCGGGCGCGACGGTGCCGGTTCGTCTGCCATCGCGGACATTGTCGCGGATGCAAGCAGGGCGCTGGCCCAGATGATCGATCTCATGGCGCTATTCATCGCTGCATCCTGTTTAGGTAAAGGCATCCCATGAGGAGCCGTCTGGATTGGCATTGGGGAAGTCGGCTGGCACGCTCAAACCAGCCCGAGCAGAAAGGCCGCGCCACCGAGAAAGCCTGCCGAGCAGAGCCATAGCAGCCAAAGCCCCCGGACCCGGCATTCGAGCACCGCCGAGCCGGGGTTGGCGGGGTCATAGTGCACGTCGACCTTGCTGCCTTCGACATACTGCCGTGCCTGGCCGCCGACGAGGCCCGGCAGCGAGGCAGTCACGGTGGCGCCGAAGGCCACACGATCGGCGCTGTAGCGCTGGCCGGCGACGCCATAGGAGTAGACGATTCGGGATTTGAAGACGGTGCGCCAGCGGCCATAGCCTGAATGGTTTCGGAGCGCCTGCAGACCTGAAGTGTCGATGCAGCCAACCACGATCGGCCATTTTGCCGCCTGCTCGGCCAACGCTTTCTGGGCGAAACCCATGCTCAGGATGAACAAGCCCATAAAAAGCAGCAACGCCGCGGCACCGAGATTCTGCGGCTTGGGCAAATGCGGCCCGATCGCTTCCAGAACACCGCCGACGGAAAACACCAGCACAACCGCGCCGAACACTAGGCCGGCCGAGAGTTGGACCATGAACTTGAAGGCGCCGTCCGGCAGGGTGCGCTCGATCACCGCTTTGCTCGGATCGGCCGGATTGTAGAAGACAGTCACCTCCGCGCCGCGGGGAAACTGGGCAAGGGTTTCAGCGACTTCGAAATTCCCCAAATTCTCTTTCACGCTGTAGCGCGAGCTTTGAAATTTCTTGCCGCCGACCTTGTATTCGAAGGTTATCGCCGGAAAATTGCGCATTTCGGTGGTGTCAGTGCTGTCCGAACCAACGCCCGAGTTTCTGACCTCACGTGCCTCGACGCGCGACGAGATGATCTTTCCCGGCGTCGGCAGCCAGCGGCTGAGCGCTTTCACCTCTCGCCATTTCATGAAGGTGATGAACGACAGCGCGCCCGCGACCACGCACGCAAAGCCGACAAGCATGATCTTGAGTTCCAACTCGTCTCCCCCCAGGAGTGCAGGAACTCGCACATAGACAGCATGGCGGCGGCAATGTCTTGTATTTTCGCAAATCTGAAAAGGCTGAGCAGCGCAAACGGCAACAGCCCACGCCGCGTCATGCAGGCTTCACGGCCAGGAACGTGTTCCATTCTTCGCTATCGCGGCCGACGTTGAAATCGTCCCTGATGAGGACGAGCCCGGCGCCTTCGAGACGGGCCGCGAAGTCGTCCCTGCACCAGTAGACCGTATGATATTCGCCTGATGTCTCGCCGTCGCCATTGCGCATCGAGACGAGGAAGGCGCCGCCCGGGCGCAGCGACCCGGCTATCTTGGCAAGCACCTGGTCGGTCTCAACGCGAGGCACATGGATGAGGACGCACAGGGCCAGGACCGCGTCGTAGGGGCCGCCGAGATCATCGGTGATGAGATCGAGCAACTCGCCATGCTTGCCACGCGCGGCCTGCAGTTCCAGAAACCGCTTGGTCGCGTCGGTGCGCCGGACTTTGACACCCAAAGTCTCCAGAAAATCCGCGTCGTATCCGGCTCCGGACCCGACTTCCAGAATCCGGCCGCCTGTACCGGCGATTGCCACCAGGCGCTTGAGCGATGCCTGCTCCCTCTCGTTGGGAGCATGGCGCACGATGGCATCATATTGTTCCGCATAATCCTCGTAAGCGCTGATCGTTTGACGGCTCTGTGCCAGAGCCTCCGATGACACACCCATCTTTTCCTCCCATGCGTCCATGTCGGTCAAAGAGCCGGACACTTTCCTCAGCCAATGCTGCCGGCGGAAGCGTGTCCATCGAGCAGCCCGATGTCGCGTTGCCCAGACCGCGGACATCAGGCAGAGCGAAGTGCGCCGGGACTGACGACTGTCTCAGTTGGCGTCGGCTACCGTCTGCCGGCCGCCGGCCCAGGCGCGCCATTGCCGTTCGTCGCCATGGAAGACATTGAGGTCTATGCGGCCGGTGACGCCGTGCGACAGGCCGGAGCCGGAATACTGCCAGAACAGCCATTTGCGGCCGGGATAGACCTTTGACGGATGCTGGGCCACGGCACGCAGCCAGAACGGATAGTCGAGGAATTCGCCTCTGAGATTGTCGCGGTAGAAATCGGGCGCGGTGTAGATGATGGGCCGCTGGCCGTAATGCCGCTCCAGCTTGTCCATGAACACCTGCATCTTTTCCAGCACCTTTTCGCGCGACGGCCGCCGCTTGCAGCTGGACTCGCCGTTCCACTCGACGTCGATCACCGGCGGTAGCGCGCCTTCGACCCTGGGCACGTTGCGGATGAACCAGTCCGCCTGCTCGCCGGCCGTGCGGCACCAGTAGAAGAAATGATAGGCGCCGCGCTTCAAGCCGGCGGCGTCGGCGCTGCGCCAGTTTTTCATGAACATCGGATCGAGGTGGTCACCTCCGTCGGTCGCCTTGATGTAGGCGAAGTTGGCGCCCTGGGCCCGCAATTTGTCCCAGTTGACGTTGCCTTGCCAACGCGAGACGTCGACGCCGTGCACTGCAAGGCGGCGAGGCGAACCCTTGCCGAAATTGATCGGCTTGGCGTCGCGAAATCCGTAACGGGTGAGCGGCCCGGCCAGCATGGCCGGTGCCGCGCGGGTCAACAGCTTGGGCGGCGACACCAAGGCTGCCGGCTCGACCGGCAGCCCGCCGACATCAGGCACTTGGGGATCAGGCACGTCGGGCGCGGCAAACACCCCCGTCTCTTCCTCCTCCGCCAAGCCGAACGGGCGCGTTTTTTCCCCCGGACCGTTGTCAGACATGGGAGCCAATCCGGCCCTTGCCGCCCTGTTGCCCCTTGCCGCCGGAGCAGCGGCGATCGGTGCCGGCGGCCGGATCACGGAACTGGTGGTCTCGTTGGACGGTTTCTGCAAATCCAGCGCATCGACGCCGGCCGTTGACGAGCAGCCGGCAAGGCATAGCGATGCGACCAAAAAACTGACGACGCCCGGAATCCGCATCTGGACCTGTACTCAAAACACAACAGACCGAGGGCAAAACGACAGCCGACGGACAAACCAGATCAGTTATGAATGAGAAATTACCAATAAAGTTTGAATCAAGTTTTTTTCGCCCATACCGCGTGCGGGCAAGCGCGATGGAAACCGGCTAGGATTTTTTGAAAACGCCGATCATCGGCCCGAGATTCCAATAGTCGTCTTTGCGGCCGATGGCAGGCGCAAACAAGCTTGATATCGTGCCGTCGAGGAACAGCGCGTTGTCGCAGCCGAGCGCATCGCGGAACAGACGGGCGAAGGCATGGAAGGTCACCGAGCCATTCGAAATCGCAAAAACCGCGACGCCGTCCTTTCGCACCCCGACACCGTCGCGGGTTTTCCGTGAAGTGCCGTCAGCCTGGAATTTTGGATGCAGCTTGCCGTCGATCACCAGCATCGGCCCCGATTGCGTCGCATAGTCGACTGTCGGGCGCCTTTTCACGAAATCCCTGGTGGCACGGACTGCGGCCTTGCCGTTTCGCATGTAGAAAATGCCGTTCGGCTGCAGGGAAAAATTGCCGCTTCCCGATCCCGTTTTCACCGAGGCCATCTCCTGGCCACGCTCGACATAGAGGCCGACCGGCGCGAGGTTCGGGTGATACATACCGGCATTGATGCCGAACAGCATGGTGCGCCCTGCCGCCTGTTGCGTGGCATGCAGATTGTGCAGCGACTGAAACGGCTTGCCCGCCGCATCCTTCCAGAACAGCTCGAGCTGATATCGTTTTGGATCGACCTCGCAAACGAGATAGCTGGTCGCCTCGAAGGTGAAGTCCCGGCATGGCGGCAGTGAAGCGGTCCACTGGCCAAATCCCATGCCAAATGCCGCCACCGACGGCAGTGCGCCCTTGGCCAATGCCAGCAGCAACGGCAATGATTGCAGGAGGGTCAGGAAATCCATGCGCTTACCGGAATCGAAGTTCGTGGTCCGGTACGGATATAACCTGTTTCAAGCGAGACTGTGAAAGGCTCTGGACTTAGGCAAGCCATCCCATGGCGACGCTCAACAACAAGACGATGCCGAGCAGGCCGCGATAGATGACGAACGGCCAAGCCGAGAAACGCTCCAGCACGTGCATCAGCCCCCATATGGCGAAGAAGGCGGAGATCGACGCAACGACCAGCCCGACAGCAAGCACCGACCAGCCATGGGCGTCGAGATGGACCTTGTGCAGTTCCCAGAGTTCCTTGAGGCCGGCGAGCGCGATGGCAGGCAGCCCGAGCAGGAATGAGAAGCGCGCCGCCTCGGCCCGCTTGAAGCCGAGCCCCAATGCCGCCGTCAGGGTCGAGCCCGAGCGCGACACGCCGGGAACAAGCGCGCCGATCTGGGCAACACCGACGAGCAGCGCATCGGTCAGCGACGCGCCCCCCATGCTGCGCCGGTGACGAGCAAAGATCTCGGCCAGCGCCAGCAGGATCGCCATTGCGATGCAGGCCCAGCCGATCACCGTCAGGCTGCGTAGCGGCGAATTGCAGGCGTTGAGCACGCCAGACAGCGCCACGCCGGCGATGACGATCGGGATCGTCGCCAGCACGATCCAGAGCGCCAGCTTGAAATGCCGGTCGGCGAAATCGCGTCGCGCCAGAGCGTTGAAAGAACCAAACAGGATATTCCTGACATCACTCCAGAAATAGCTGACCACCGCGGCAAGAGCCGCGAGTTGCATGGCGGCGGAGAAGGCGGAGCCGGGATCCTGCCAGCCGAGCACGGCCGGCACGATGCGCATATGGGCGGTCGAGGAAATCGGCAACAGTTCGGTGATGCCTTGCACCACGCCGAGGAACGCCACCTTGGCGAACCCCAGGCCGACGAAGCCCGTATCCAGGCCTTGTGTGCAGATATCGGCCAAAATCGAATTCCGTGCATGAGAGATCGGAGTTGCGTGGACCGACCATCGGTCAATCCTGGGCAAGCCTTATCGTCATGGGCCGGATAATCAATTTACGGATTTGTAAGCTGGCGTGCCGAAGTGCACGCCGTTCGAAACCGGCCCACCTTGGAGCCGGCTTGAGATACACAGCGAAAATCGCAAAGCGACTACGGGCAGAGCCAGAGTTTCTGGCATGTCCTGGCGATCACATGCGCCGGCGGCACTTCGGGCTCATCGGTCGAAGGCCGGCGAGCCCGTTCGAGCAGCATGCGCACCTGTTCGGGGCGCACACGATCGCGCTCCATCACAAGCAGGACCATCGGATCGCTCAAAAGCTCGTCCAGGGTGCTGATGCTGTCGTTCATCCGTCGTCTCCTCGAATGCCGTACCCGCGACCCATAAATAGGGAGACAATGATGGCCCGCCAATGACGCTTTGCCGGCTATCTCGTGTCGATTTGGATTAAATTTTGGCCATGCTTGCGCTCTCCCCTGGCCCTTGGCGCTGCGCGTCGATCCACTCCTTCCACAACAAGGGGAGAAGGGAAAAATCAGCCTGGCGGAGGGGCGCCTTCGTATTTCGGCAGGCTGTCATCGAGCACCACCCAGGGCTGCTTCGAGCCCGTGAAAATATGCATTTGCGGCTTGAAAACCGTGGGATCGTCGAGCCATGCGAGTGGGGGTGAAGCCATGACGCCGAAAGCCGTCATGGCAGCCACGGAAAGCGGCTGCCCGCTAACAGCCGGCGGCCTTGGCGTTCACTCCGTTTCGCCGACGACCTCGTCCCAGGTTTTGACCTTGGTCTGGCCGTTGAGGAACGGCAGCGCGGCGGCCGTCAGTTCGGGGGCGAAGAAAGTGTCGTAGTGGGTGCGGTTGGGCAGGATCGCCAGGCGGTTTTGCGACAGGTTCTCGCGCATCCAGCCGGCATCCTTCAGCCCGCCGCCGAGCATCTGATAGAACTTGATCTCGTGTTCGGGCTTGTACATATCGCTGTCGCCATAGACCAGCATGACCGGCATCTTCAGCTTGGCGACGTCGGCCGCGTAGTCGCGGTTCTGACGCATGAAGCCGCCCAGCGCATCGAGGAGCTTCGGGAACTCCTCAGGATGCGGCGCCACGGCGACGTAGGATTTGTACATCGGCGTCTCCTTCATGAACTCAGCCGCGGCCGCGCTCACCTGTGCCTGCTGGGGACGCATCTCGTCATAGAAGCCGTCCGTGGCGTAGCCGGTCGATACCAGGACGAGGCGGCGCACCGCTTCGGGATTCTGGACGGCCATGCGGAAGGCGACGCCGCCGCCCAGCGAATAGCCCATGACATCGACCTGATCGTAACCGAGCGCCTTGACGATGGCGGCCATGTCGTCGCCCATCGCCTCCACGGTGAATGGGCGGTCGCCCAGCGCGGTGCGACCGTGACCCTGCAGGTCGACGCCGATGACGGTGCGGTTTTCGGCAAGTTTCGGCAGGATCGGCGCGAACATATCCGTGGTGCCGAGACCGCCATGCAGCAGAAGCAGCGGCTCGCCCTTACCATAGATGGCATAATAATAATTCAGGCCGTTGATCGGCAGCAGGCCGGACTTTTCCGGCTTCGGCAGTGCGTTCGTCTCAGTCGTCATGGCGGGTTTTGTCTCCTCCGCATTGGTGGTGCCTGGGCAGCCAACGAGCGCTGCAACCGAAGCAAGAATGGCGAAAAACAGGGTTTTGGACATATCGATCTCCTCTCGTCATGCCGGTATCAGAGCGTCATGCGGATCAAAGCGTTTTGGCGAGTTCTTCGAGCTGGTCGGCGCACTGTCCCCAACCCTCGTGGAAACCCATCTTCTCATGCTGTTCGCGGTCGGCGACGCTCCAGTGCCTGACCCGAGCGATGTAGCGGGTCTTGCCATTGCCCTCGTCCTCGAAGGTCAGCGCGACGGTCATGAACGGCTTTTCCGAAGGCTGCCAAGCCTCTGTGTAGGCGTCGGTGAGGACGATCTTCCTGCCGGGAACGACTTCGAGGAAGACTCCCGGGTTGGGGAATTCGTTGCCGTCCGGGCTAGCCATGACGACAAGGCTCGAGCCGCCGGTGCGCACATCCATCTCGGCGCGAGGCGTCGTCCACGGCTTTGGCGAGAACCAGCGCGTAATCAGTTTCGGGTCAGTCCAGCAGCGATAGACGTTTTCGCGCGGTGCATCGATGATGCGGGCGAGAACCAGTTCACGGTCGTTGGTGGGGGCGATGTCGAGCTTGATGGTCATGATGGCATCCTGCGTTTGATCTGGCTTCCGTCCCAAGGACGAGCCGATGAACCGCAAACCGACATCGCCCGCAAAGAAAATGTCGACACCGTCTCGATGGGCCGAGACGTCACCCACCTTCGTCATCAATGGGCGAAGCAGGAGCGCAGCGACGCAGCGCAGACCCGAGGATGACGAAGCGATAAAAACCTCTGCGCCGAGAAACCGGACGTGTCAGTGGCGTTTGGCTTGCACCAGATAAGCCTCGATCTCGGTCTCGCCGAGCCACCTTGCCGCCTCCAGCCGGTGCAGGCCTTCGACGAGGATGTGGCGCTTGCCGTCATGGCGGACCTGGATCGGCGTCTTCATGCCGTTTTCCAGGATGTCCTCGGCCAGATGGCGGACGGTCTCGGGATGCAGCGTCTTCTTGCGCGCCGTCGGCACGTAGATCTCGTCGACCTTGACCTTTTGCACTCTGAGCATTCCGACCCCCGTGGCGGAAACGCCGCCTCCCCTGAGATAGTCCGTTTGATGGAGGCGGCCAAGGGTGCGGCTAACGAATGCTGGCCCGATCGTTTCTATTTGACGCGTGACCGGCAGATCGCCGAAATGGCGGCCCTCGACCTTTTCAGGTGTTCATGACCCATCTGCCGACCGAATTCCCCGATTTCGGACTGACACCGGAGCAGCGCCGCCACGCGGTGCGTGGCCATTATTACGAATGGCCGGGGATGGATGGCGAGCGCGGCGAGATCTGGTGCTACAGCGACCGGTTTTCCTATCGCGCCGGAGAGACTGTGGCCTTGCATGTCAGCTCGACAGCTGCGACGTTCGGCATGACAATCATCCGGGATGGCGGCAGCGAAACCAAAGTGTTCGAGAAATCGGGCATCGCAGCACGCTGGCAGGAAAGTCCGGAACAATGTTCGGCTGAAGGCTGCGGCTGGGACGCTTCGCTCGAATTCCGTGTCGAGAACGACTGGCCGTCCGGAGCCTATCGGGTCACGCTGACCGCAGACGGGCGCGACGGCAAGCCGATCCAATACCACCATATTTTCATCGTCAGCCCGCAGCCGGGCCGTAAACCCGGCCGTGTGCTGCAGGTGGCGGCGACGGGCACCTGGCTGGCCTACAACACCTGGGGCGGCTCCAACCACTACCAGGGCATCACCGGGCCGGACCGCAACCAGTATTCGCCCATCGTGTCGACGCAACGCCCCTGGTGCCGCGGCTTCGTCGTGCTGCCGAAAGATGCGCCGCGTGTGCCGCTGGAAGTCGCCGTGCCGCCGAAGACGGTGCCGCGTTATCCGCATATGGAATGGGCGCTCGCCACCGGCCATTCGAAAAAGTACGCCTCGTCGGGCTGGGCGAGCTACGATAGCCACTTCTTCCGCTTTGCCGAGCGGGCCGGCTATCAAGTCGATCTCGCCAGCCAGCATGATCTCCATTTTTCGCCCGAAATTCTCGACGGCTACGACTGCGCCGTCTTCGTCGGCCATGATGAATACTGGACCTGGGAAATGCGCGACGCCGTCGACGCCTATGTCGAGCGCGGCGGCCATGCGGCGCGCTTTGCCGGCAATTTCATGTGGCAGACGCGGCTGGAAGACGAGGCCCGCCGGCAGGTCTGCTACAAATATCGCTCGCGTGCCGAAGACCCCGCCTATCTCCCAGGCGGCGACGTCACCCGCGCCACCAATTCCTGGGAAGCGCCGGAAATCGGCCGGCCGGGTTCGGCGACCTTCGGGCTCAACGCGACGCGCGGGGTCTATACCGGTTGGGGCGGCTGCGCGCCGCGCGGCGTGCGTGGTTTTCCGGTCTATAGGCCCGAGCATTGGGCCTTTGCCGGCACCGGCATCTACTATGGTGACCTGCTGGGCGCCGACAGCCATGTCTATGGCTATGAGGTCGACGGGCTCGACTTCGAGATACGCGGCGGCCTGCCCTACCCGACCGCTACCAGCGGCGCGCCAGACGGCTTGCAGGTTCTCGCCGTCGCCATGGCGAGCCAGGTCGAGGAAAGCGCCGATATCCCGATCGAGGACCAGTTTCTCACCGACGAAGACGGCCGCTTCACCGCCGAGACGCTGTTCGGCGAGGCGAGCGACGCCAATCTGGAAAAGGTCAAACGCGGCAACGGCATGATCGTCAATTTCCCGCGCGGCAAGGGCGAGGTGTTCCACGCCGGAACCTGCGAATGGGTCGCCGGCCTGCTAAGACAGGACCCGATGGTCGAACGCGTCACAAAAAATGTCCTCGATCGTTATCTCGGAAAGTCCTGACATGTCGAAAGTCCAGACCGCCACGCAAGCCACTGACGCCCGGCGAGACTCGCATCTGTTCTATCTGTCCAGCCTGCGCCGGCCGCTGATCGACCGTGCCGAGGGCATCTATATGTGGACGCAGGATGGCCGCCGCTTCATCGACGGCTCGAGCGGCCCGATGGTTGCCAATATCGGCCATTCAAACCGCAATGTGCTGGATGCCATGAAGCGGCAGATGGACCGCGCCACCTTTGCCTATCGGCTGCATTTCGAGAACGAGCCGGCCGAGGAGTTGGCACGCGAACTGGCCGGCAAGCTGCCGGAAGGCATGGACCGAATCTTCTTCGTCTCGGGCGGCTCGGAAGCGACCGAATCCTGCATCAAGCTGGCGCGGCAATGGGCCGTCGCCACCGGCCAGGTCAGCCGCTGGAAGGTGATCACCCGCTTCCCCTCCTATCATGGCGGCACGCTGGGTTCGCTCTCGGTCACCGGCGACGATGCGCTGGCCGAAACGTTCGAGCCGATGATGCGGGCGATGCCGACCGTGCCGGCGCCGAATGCCTGGCGCGACCGCGACAACCTCTCGATGGACCAGCGCGGCATCCGCTATGCCGACATGCTGGAGGAGAAGATTCTTGCGGAAGGTCCAGACAGCGTGGTCGCTTTCATCATGGAGCCGATCGGCGGTGCGGCGACCGCGGCACTGGTCGCGCCGGACAGCTATTACCCGCGCATCCGCGAGATCTGCGACCGCTACGGCATCCTGCTCATCCACGACGAGGTGATGAGCGGCGCCGGCCGCACCGGCAAATTCCTCGGCGGCGACCACTGGAACTGCAAGCCCGACATCGTCGCGCTGTCGAAGGGGCTGGGTTCGGGCTATGCGCCGCTTGGCGCGCTCGCCGCCCCGATGCGGCTGGTGCAGCCGCTGCTTGACTCCGGCGGCTTCCAGCACGGCCACACCTATGCCGGCAATCCGCTGGCCTGCGCCGCCGGGCTTGCCGTGCTCGGTGAAATGGACCGGCTTGGCCTGATCGCCAATGCGGCCGCCATGGGCGACGTGCTGATGGACGAGCTGAAGGGGCTGGCGAAGCGGTTTCCGTTCATCGCCGACGTGCGCGGCAAGGGCCTGCTCACCGGCGCCCAGATGGTTGCTGATCCAGAGACGCTGAGGCCGATCGACCAGACCAAGAAAGCCACGCAGCGGCTGCTCGACCTCGCCTATGAGCGCGGGCTGATCATCTATGGCCGCAGGGTCAAGGGCGGCGTCGACGGCGACAATTTCATGGTCGCGCCGCCGATGATCGTCACCAGCGAACAGGTCGGCGAGATCGTTTCCATCATCGGCGACTCGCTGGAGTCGCTGGCTGCCGAACTCGACCTGCCGGTCGAAGGCTGAGGCGACAAAGATGGCGCCTAGAAAAGTCATCATCACCTGCGCCGTCACCGGCTCGGTGCACACGCCGTCGATGTCGCCCTATCTGCCGGTGACGCCGGACCAGATTGCCACTGAGGCGATCGCCGCTGCGGAAGCCGGGGCCTCGATCCTGCATCTGCACGCCCGCGACCCGAGGGATGGCCGCCCGACCGCCGATCCGGACGTCTACATGCAGTTTTTGCCGCGCATCAAGCAGGCGACCGATGCGGTGATCAACATCACCACCGGTGGCTCGTCGCTGATGACGCTCGATCAGCGGCTGGCAGCCCCTTTGCGGGCCGAACCCGAAATGTGCTCGCTCAACATGGGCTCGATGAATTTCGCGCTGTTCCCGATGCTCGACAGGCCGAGGGAATGGCAGCACGAATGGGAGCCGAAGCTGCTCGAAGCGACGCGCGACACCATCTTCAAGAACACGTTTGCCGATATGGAGGGCGTGCTGGAGAGGCTGGGCAAGGGCTGCGGCACGCGCTTCGAATTCGAATGCTACGATGTTGGCCATCTCTACTCGCTGGCGCATTTCCGCGACCGAGGGCTGGTGTCTGGCCCATTGTTCATCCAGTTCGTGCTGGGCATTCTGGGCGGCATCGGCGCCGATCCCGACAATCTCGTCCATATGAAGCGGATCGCCGACAAATTGTTCGGCGACAGCTACCAGTTCTCCGTGCTGGCCGCCGGCCGTCAGCAGATGCCGCTGATCTCGATCGCGGCGGCCATGGGCGGCAATGTCCGTGTCGGGCTGGAGGACAGTCTCTATGACGGCCGCCAGCTGGCGAAATCCAATGCCGATCAGGTGCGCCGCATCCGTGGCATTCTCGACGGGCTGTCGCTGGAGGTTGCAACGCCAACCGAAGCACGCGACATGCTGGCGCTCAAGGGCGGCTACCGGGTGGCGTTTTGAGAGACGACCGTGATCAATCCAACATCCAATGACGTCCTCTTACGCCCCGGCCGGATCGAAGACGTCGAAACCATCCACGCGGCGATCCTGAAGCTCGGCACGCATATCGGTGCGCCGGAGGAAATCATCTCCACACCCGACGATCTCAGAATGTACGGCTTTGGCGAAAAACCCGCCTTTTCGACCCTGATCGCCGAAGTCGGCGGGGAATTTGCCGGGCTTTGCCTGCATTTTCCGATCTTTTCAACCTGGATGGGGCGGCCTGGAGTCTATGTGCAGGACCTCTATGTCGAGGATCGTTTTCGCGGCCGCAAGATCGGCGAGCGGCTGCTGCGGCACGTTGCGGCGCAGTGCCGGAACGAAGGCGGCGTTTATCTCCGACTGTCGGTCGACACCGACAATGAAGGTGCCAAGACCTTCTATGAAAGGCTGGGCATCGCCTGGTCGAGCTATGAGCAGACCCAAAAAATCATCGGCGAGGCGTTCTTTGCCTTCGCCGATGCGCCCCAAAACGAGGATCCGGAATGAAAGCCTTCTATGCCGAGGAACAGAAGCGTCACGACCCCAAGGCCTTTCTGTCAAGCGGTGCGGCACAGCCCAATCCGGAAAAGCCGGAGCGCGTGGAGAGATTGTTAGCCGGCGCAAAATATGCTGGCTGCACGATCGAGCGGCCTCGGGATCATGGGCTCGGCCCGGTCGCAGCTGTGCATACGCCCGAATACCTTGATTTCCTCGAGCATATCTACACGCGCTGGCAGCGCATCGAGGGCGCTTCGGCCGAAGTGATCCCCAACATCCATCCGATCGCGCGCAACGGCTCCTACCCGGCCTCGGCAGTCGGCCAGGCCGGCTACCACATGGCCGATACTGCTTGCCCGATCTCGGGCGAGACTTGGCAAAGCGCGCTGTGGAGCGCCTGGAGCGCGGTCGACGCGGCCGAGGCGGTGATGTCAGGCGCGCCGGCCGCCTATGCGCTATGCCGCCCGCCCGGCCACCACGCCTTTGCCGATGTCGCCGGCGGCTTCTGTTTCATCAACAACTCGGCCGTCGCGGCGCAGGTTCTGCGTAAGCAGGCCGCACGGGTGGCGATCCTCGATGTCGACCTGCATCACGGCAACGGCACGCAAGGCATCTTCTACGCACGGCCGGATGTGCTGACCGTCTCGCTGCATGCCGATCCGGTGCGCTTCTATCCGTTCTTCTGGGGTCATGCCGACGAGCGCGGCGAAGGCCCCGGCCTCGGCTACAATTTCAACCTGCCGCTGCCGCGCAAATCCGCCGACGCGGCGTTTCTCGAGGCGCTCGAGGTGGCGTTCCAGCGCATCCGGGCCTTTTCGCCGGACGCGCTGGTCGTTGCGCTCGGCCTCGACGCGTTCGAGGGCGATCCGTTCGGCGGACTTTCGGTGACGACGCCTGGCTTCTCGCGCATCGGCGAGGCTATCGCCAAGCTCGATCTGCCGACGGTCATCGTCCAGGAAGGCGGCTATCTCTGCGACGAACTCGGCGACAATCTGACTGCGTTCCTCACCGGCTTCGGCGGCAAGACGCGGTGAATGCTCAAGCCAGCGTCAGGAGCGCTGCTGCCTGAGCATGGCGATCACACGGTGTACGCTCTCCAGCGTCTCGTCGATTTCGGCTGCAGTGTTGTAGTGGGCGATGCCGATACGCACGACGCCATGCTCGGCTGGAATGCCGAGCTGGTGGACGATCTCCCAGGCGTAGTTATGGCCGGACCACAGGAAGATGTTTTCGGCATTCATCTGCCGCACGATCGTTTCGGGCACGATGCCATCGACGGTGAAGGAAACCGTCGGCACGCGCTCGCCGAGCCGCTTCGGATCGGTAATGCCCCGGATGGTCAGGCCCTCGATATCGGACAGGCCATCGATCAGCTGTTGCGCCAGCGGGTTTTCATAGGCGATCGAAACCGCAAACGCCTTGGCAATCTTCTGCCTTCTTGAACCGCCCTCGCCCGCCGCCGCGCCAAGGTCGGCAAAGTAATCGACCGCGGCCGTGAGGCCGGCCATCAGCTCGATCTGCGGCGTGCCGAGTTCGAACCGCTCCGGCAAGCCGTTGGACGAGCAGCGGCATTTGTATGGCTGCAGGTCGTCGATGACGTCGCGCCGGCCCCACAATATGCCCATATGGGGGCCGAAGAATTTGTAGGCCGAACAGATCAGGAAATCGCAGCCGAGTTCCTGCACGTCGATCAGGCCATGCGGCGCGAACTGGACGGCGTCGACATAGACAAGGGCCCCGGCATTCCTGGCTATGGCGGTCAGCGCCTTCACCCGGTTGATCGAGCCGGTCAAATTGCTGGCGTAGTTCAACGCGACCAGCCGTGTCTTCTCGGAAAGCAGACCAGCCAGCGTCGCCTCTTCGACCTGCCAGCTCTTTTCGTCGAACGGCAGCCAGCGCACGACGAGCCCGAGATCCTCGGCCAGCTGCAGCCAGGGCGACACATTGCCCTCATGGTCCATGCGGGTGAGGATGATCTCGTCGCCGGGCTGCATCGTGCGGCCGAGCGTGCGCGACATGTGATAGGTCAGCGTCGTCATGTTGGCGCCGATGATGATTTCCTCAGGGCTCGCCGAGCCAAGGAAATCGGCCATGGCCTGGTGCGCTTCATCAACGACCTGCTGTGCGGCAAGCGTCGTTTCGAAATAGCCGCCAAGGTTGGCATTGGTGGTCAAAAGGCAGCGCGACACGGCGTCCGCGACCGCCTGTGGCACCTGCGTGCCGGCAGGGTTATCGAGATAGATGCGGCGGCGGCCCTTGTCGGTCAGGAAGAGAGCCGGAAATTTTTCACGCACTGCCTCGACTGGAAAATTCATTGCTGCCCGCTCCCATTGTGCTCATTCAATATTCGGAGACTGACGACCTGTTCAAGGACAGGGATTGCCGACCCGCTGGTGGATCGCGTCCACCGCCTTCTGCATTTCTTCGGTCCAGGTGACGTCGACGGAAGACAGCGCCATGTCGAGCTGCGAAAGCGTCGTTGCGCCGACGATGTTGGAGGCTACGAACGGCCGGCTCGAGACATAGGCATTGGCAAACAGTGCCGGCTCCAGGCCAAAGGAGCGCGCCAGCTCATTGTACTCAAGTTGCGCTTCAGCGGCACCTGGCGTCTCGTAGCGCTGGCCGCGATTGAACAGCTGCGAGCGGGACCCCTGCGGTCGCGCGCCATGGTCGTATTTGCCGGTGAGATAGCCCTGGGCCAGCGGCGAATAGGGCAGCAACGACACTTGCTCGCGCTCACAGACCTCGGCGAGGTTTACCTCGAAAGTGCGGTTGACGAGATTGTAAGCGTTCTGGATCGACGCGACGCGCGGGCCGATGCCCTTGTCGGCTTCGGCAAGGAACCGCATCACGCCCCAGGAACTCTCGTTCGACAGCCCGAAATGGCGGATCTTTCCAGCCTTCACCAGTTCGTCGAAGACGCCAAGCGTCTCGGCGATCGGTGTTTCGTCGGCCGGTGCGCCGACGGAATCGGCGCGCGGCGACACGGCGCCGACGCGCGTCGGATTGGCACCCCAGGGGATATCCCGCTCCGGCCAGTGGATCTGATAGAGGTCGATATAGTCGGTGCCGAGCTTGGCCAGCGACTTGTCGATGGCGTCAAAGATATCGGCGCGCACCAGTTGCGACGGCCTGTCGCCGCGAAACCATGCGTTGGCCGTGCGGCCGACGACCTTCGAGGCCAGGATCACCTTGTCGCGGTTGCCCTTGGCCTTCATCCAGCTGCCGATGATCCTTTCGGTCCGTCCCTGCGTCTCCGCCTTGGGCGGGATCGGATAGAGCTCAGCGGTGTCGATGAAATTGACGCCACGCGAGAAAGCCAGGTCCATCTGGGCGTGGCCTTCGGCCTCGGTGTTCTGCTGGCCCCAGGTCATGGAGCCCAGGCAGATCTGGGTCACAAGAAGATCGGTCCGACCGAGACGGCGTTTGTGCATGAAATTCGGCTCCGGAGGAAGGCTGGCGCGACTGCGCGGAGGAAGCCGCATCTATAGGCAAAGCAGAGCCGCTCTCCAAGCCTCGCCAGACCGACTTTTGCGTGAACCAGCCGGGTTAGCGGCGAGCACCGGCTAGTGCACGGCGCTTGGCCTCGTCGATCAGCATGTTGGCCACTTGCATTCGGATCATGGCGCGCTGGCGCAAATGCGGGGCGACACGGTCGGGATGGTTGGCAAAGGCAAAGCGGCGGCGCATGCGGCTGAAGTCGGCGATTTGCTCGGGCTGATCGAGGCCAAGTTCGACGGCGATGGCTTCGGGATCGATCGGCGGCAGCTTTTCCTCGGGCTTTGGCTCTTCGCCGGCGAGAGCCAGCTTGGCATGATCGAGCAAGGCGGCGAATTCCGTCGCCAGATCCGCGCCCGCCTCGCGATATTCGGCAGCGGAAACCTTGATGCGGCCGGAATGGAGTTCATCGGCCACCGAAAGATAGTCAAACGGGATGGATGGACGAGCGCCGGCCTCTTCGCCCTCGCCATTCTTGTCGGGGGCGATGAAGAGGTCGTCGAGCAACGAAGCGAAATCCCGCTTGGCGCCAGTAGCGATGTCAGCCTCCCCCTCGCCCGACCATTCGGGTATCAAAGCATAGAACCGGCTCGTTAAAAATGCATGGCACCGATCTTAACGAATTTAGCCTTCGCCTCGTCTACCGCTTCACCCACCGCAATCCCAAAAACAAAAGCCGGACTGCATTTTCACGCAGTCCGGAATTCGCCAGGAGTGGCGAGGAAAAACCGGCCATGTAGCCAGCATTCGAGGCTACGATACGCACCGGCCAAAAGTTTCGCCGGGTTGCAGAAAATGGCGAAAAAATTCGCCAAGACAAAAATTCGCCAAGACATGGCAGGTATGCAAATGCTGCACTGCACAATTGTCACGATTCACCTATATTGGCTGGCGTGGAGGACCAATTTGGGGCTTGAATCATGGGTTTCTTCACTGAAATGTTCGCCCGGCCGCGGCCGCAGGAGCATCTGAGATACCGCTCGGCGCTCGCGCTGCTTCATTCGATGAGCAATGCCGACCGTGCCGACATCGGTATCACGCCGGCCGACTTCCCCCGCATCGCCCGCGAAATGTCCGTTCGCTAGGTACTTCCGGAGATGTCCCGGATCGATCCGGGACATCTCCAAAAAACTCAATTCCCTAGCGCGATCCCAGGAACGTCGCCTTGCCCAACGGCACGCCATTGTGGCGAAGAATGTCGTAGGCCGTGGTGAGGTGGAAATAGAAGTTGGGCATGGCCACATGCAGCAGATACTGCAGGCCGGGCATCGAACTTTCCCGTCCGCCAAGCTTCAGCTCGATGATCTTGTCGTCGGAGCCGTCGAACTCGGCAGCCGAAAAAGTCGCCAGAAGGTCGAGCGTCTTCGTGATGCGAGCCTGGACATCGGCAAAACTCGCCTCGTTGTCCTCATATTTCGGCACTTCGCGGCCGGCGAGCCGTGACGGCGCGCCCTTGGCATGATCGGTGGCGATCTGCACCTGCCTGGTCAAGGCGAACATGTCTGGCGCGAGCCGCGCCGTCAGAAACACCTGCGGGTCGATCTTGCGGTCAAGCGCATTCTGTTCGGCGGTCGCCAGCACATCGGAAAGCGCTTTCAGCCTGGCCGAAAACACCGGCACGGACGCCTCATACATCGATATCGTCACGTCAAATCTCCTGTCCGGCCGAACGCCGGCGGACGCGACGTAGCGCCTTCGCGCGCGATTCTTCAAGTCCGTCGAGCCTGCGTCACCACGTTGCCGCAATCGCCGTCGTAGAATCCTCTATCGAGCGGAGGTTCCCGATGAGACGCGCCCTTTTCGCAGCGACTGCCTTTCTCTCCCTGGCACCGATCGGCCAGACGGTATTGGCTGCCGACGATGCCCCCGAAGCACCCTATATCGACGATCGGTCGAGCGCCGACGCGGTTGTCCGTTCGCTGTACAGCGCCATCAGCCGGCACGAATTCGCCCGCGCATGGGGGTATTTCGGCGATACAAAGCCGGCAAAGGATTTCGATAGTTTCGTCAAGGGCTATGATGGGACGGACAAGGTCGAAGTCCAGACCGGGACGGTTTCCGACGAAGGCGCGGCTGGCAGCATTTTTTACAACGTCCCCGTCGCCATCCGCGCGACGGACAAGGCTGGCGGCGAAAAGGTCTTTGCCGGGTGCTATACGCTGCGCCAGGTGAATGCCCAGATCCAGGCGGGGCCGCCCTTCGATCCAATCCATATCGAAAAAGGCGCGCTAAAACCCTCCACCGCCGATTTCGAAGAGGCGATGCCACCAAGCTGCGGCGACGGGCCGCCACCGCCAAAGAAAGACACCGCACTGGAGCAGGCCAAGAAGGCCTTTCTGGCAACCTATGGCGACCAGTGCGACAAGCAGTTCCTTGCCAATGAGCCGACCGTTTTTTCGATTAAATACAAGGACAAGGATGCGCAGCCCGGCGATCCCGACAAGGAGACGCGGCTGTTCCATTTTTCCTGCTCGGCCGCGGCCTACAATGAAAGCTCGATCTACTACATGACCGACGACGTGTCGGGCGTGCAGCAGTTGCAGTTCGCCGAGCCCAAGATGGACATCCGCTACGAGAACAATGACAGCAACGGCAAATTGCTGGGCATGAGTATCGTCGGTTTCCAGACGTCGGGCTGGGCAGTCAATTCCGCCTATGACGAGGCTGCCCACACGATCACCACGTTCAACAAGTGGCGCGGCATCGGCGATGCGTCCGACGCAGGGACGTATCTGTTCCGCAATGGCAATTTCTCGCTGGTCCAGTATGACGTCGATGCGTCCTATGACGGCGAGCAAAATCCCGAGACTGTCATCGACTACAACACGGCGCCCTGAGCGTCACACGAGCTTGCAGGCTGCGTCGATCAGGGCGCCTTCGACAGCATCCAGTTGAGCGTGCCGCGCCAGTCGGTCATGCGGATCGGAGTGCCATGGGTGCCGGTCTCGAAGCGGACGAAGCGGGTCGGATAGGTCTTCGATTTGGTCAGGATCGAGCGAAAGAACGCCTCCTGCTTTGCCACGGGGTAGACCACGTCATGGCTGCCCTGGCCGAAGAAGACCGGCACGCGGCGCTTGAAGGCCGGGCTGGTGAAAAAGCTCTCATCCCACAGCGAACCGAGCAGCAGCAGGCCGTTGATGCGGCCGCCCATGTCCTTGCGCGCGGCCAGCTTCCAGCACAGCGCGCCGCCCATAGAGCCGCAGGCGACGAAGATCTTCGCGCCTGGCGACTGTTCGGCATAATGACCGATCAGCGCCGCCACCTGCGCCGCTCCCGTATCGCCGAAATCGGGGAAATCAGGACTGAGATAGAGGCCGCCATTGCCGGCCATCAGGTTCTTGAGCCGGTTGAAATTGCCGCCGAATGTGAAGTCGTCGACACCCTGCTTGCGGCTGCCGCCCTGCCCGTGCAGATAAAGCACGATGATGCCGGCGCCCTCGGTCTTGCCGACGGCGACATGCCTGACATCGCCGGCATCGGTCTTCAGCAACAGATCCTGCTGCATCTTGCGGACGCTGGTGTCGGTGTATTGGGCGTTCACCCGCCGCTCCGGCACCTGGTCACGCTGGTTGATGTCGCGCATCTCGCGGTAGTCGATGACCGTGTAGGTGCCGTTGATGTCAGACGACAGCGTGGGCGGATAGGCGAAGAGATCGTCCTTGAAGGGTTTTAGGGACAGCGTCTGGCTTTGCGCGGCCGAAGACAGCAACGCGGTCGCGACTGCAAAGGCACAGAAAATTTGGCAGCGAATAGACATGCCCAAGGCATGCGTAATTCGCCTTGGGTTTGTCAATCCTGCAGCACGCCGCCGGCGCCTTCGAGTGCCTCGCGTGTGTCGACATCGACTGACGCCGCCGCGCCGATTTCGACATCGATGACATCGAGCCCTTCGGTCTCGACCAGATGGCGCGCGCCGGTGTCGCCTTCGAGATGGGCGATCGCCGGAAACAGCGAGCGCGGCAAAAGCACAGGGTTGCCGCGCTTGCCGTCATGCGAGGCGCGGACCACCGCATTGCCGCCGGCCTTGCGGAAAGCATCGATCAATCTGTCGAGATCATCGGACGTGATATCAGGCATGTCACCGAGAACGATCATCACGCAGGCGGAATCTTCCGGCAGATAGGCGATGCCGGCTTTCAGCGAGGTGGACAGGCCCTCGGCAAAATCGGGATTGTCAGCGAAGGT